>NZ_JBVHLU010000036.1:0-92009 GCF_055558835.1 Embleya sp. NPDC025285 | reverse complement strand
CCCTCGCTCGTGACTTCGTGTCCCTCCGCTTCGCTCCGGGGCACGAAGTCAAAGTTCTGCGGCTCCGCCGCTCTCCGCGCTTCGCGCGTCGATCAGTGGGGGTGGGCTGGGTCGGGGGCGCTGACGCGCGTGGGGGTGTCCGGGGTGTCGGCGGTTTTCGGGGTGGTGGGCGGTGGGGTCGGGCGGGATTTGCGGTCGGTGATGAATTGCAGGGCCACCGCGATGAGGAAGAGGACTACGCCGGTCACCAGGAGGGCCAAGGGGACGGTGTCGTGGACGGCGCGGAGCTTTTTGCTCTGGTCCTTGGCGTCGGCGATCAGCTTTTGGGACCACTCGGGGCGGGGCTTGAAGGTGCCTTCGAAGACCTTGGTGACCACGGGCCGGGCGTTGGGGTCGTCGGCGGGCGGGGAGGTGCGCAGCTCCTCGGTACGGGTCTCCTCCAGGTAGACCGGGATGCCGGTGACCGGCTCGACCCACATCCGGCGGGTCGCGGTGTACCAGAGCTGCATGCCCTGCTTCTCGACCGCGATCGGGTCCAGGCCGCCGGGGAGCTGCTTGGGCATCGGGACCTTCATCCACGGCACCTCCTGCTCGAAGCGGTAGGTCTGAAGCCCGTCCCGCTTCGCGGTGCCCTTGTACGCGATCACATTCGCGCTGTGCGCCTGCGAGTCGTAGTAGTTGTAGTCGCGCTTGCCGGTGAAGAACGGCCACTTGTAGGCGAGCCCGGTGTGCGCGGCGGGCGCGCCGTCGATCGACTCGCCGCAGCAGTTCCGGGGGATCTGCCCCGCCGCCTCGAACGCGTAGCGCTCGGGAAGTTGGGTGACGACCTTGCCGGTGCTGTCCAGGACGGCCAGGTTCAGGTCCCACACGACGGTGCCGTCCTTCGAAGCCTTGGCGTCCGGGCGGATCGTCTGGATCGCGGTGATCCTGGCCTTGCCCGGCCCCTCGGGGGCACCCAGGAGCGTGGCGTCGGTCGCGTCCAGGACCACCACCCGGTAGGCGTCCTCGCCGGACAGCGCCCGGGCCACCATCTTCGGGAAGACGAACTCGCGCAGCAGCGGCGCCAGCGCCACGCAGAACACTGCCGCGACCAGCAGGATCAGACTGGACTTACGACGCATCGAGGTGGACCCCTTGCCGATGGAACCGGGTACGGATTCGGGCCGCCGCTAGCCCGGCCCTACGCCTCAGGGGCGTGCGGGCGGGCTGGTGACCTGGAGCGGCTCGTGTACCGGCGCGGGATCGGCGGCGACGCACGCGTTCAGCGCGAACGCGGCCCCCACGGCCAGGAGCGCCCCGACCACGATCGCTGCGAAGGAACGCATCCGGCGGTCCACCCTTCCTGCTGCCTCGGCCGCCGTCCCGGCGGCCGACGATGGGGCACGGTAGCAAGAAACAAGAACAGGTTCCCGTTTTTTGAGGATCGGATTCCGGCCGACTACGGCGTGGCCGCGGCTCCCGAGGCCGACGTCGAGGCCGAGGCGTTCGCCGGGTCGCCGGTGCCGGTGGACGTGCTCGACGGCGACCCCGAACGCGAACCCGAGGCCGTGGCCGGCTTGCTCGTGGCGGGCTTGCCCGTGGCCGGCTTGTCGGTGGTCTGCTTCGGCGGCGGGGTCGACTTGGCGGGGGGCTGCCGGGCGTCCGGAACGGACCGGGCCCCGGTCGCGTAGTACGTCATCCACGACATCACGTTGCGGACGTACTCGTCCGAATGGTTGTAGGACAGGATCGCCGCGTTCAGACCCGCCCCGGTGGACAGGTCCCGGTTGCCCGCGCACAGGTAGCGGCCCGCGGTCAGCGTCGCGTCGAAGATGTTCTGCGGGTTGATCTGGCCGTCCCGGTTGCCGTCCATCCCCCAGCCCTTCCAGGTGGAGGGGATGAACTGCATCGGGCCCACCGCGCGGTCGAACTCGGTGTCGAAGTCGTAGCGGCCGCCGTCGGTGTCGGTGATCCGGGCCCACGGACCGCCGTCCAGGCGCGGGCCCAGGATCGGGGTGACCGCCGTACCGTCCACGGTCACGTTGCCGCCGTACGCGTGCTCCGACTCGACCCGACCGATGCCCGCGAGCAGCGTCCACGGCAGTTTGCACCCCGGATCCATCCGGGCCAGGTTGGACGCGGCCTGTTGATAGGCCAGCAACACCGTCTGTGGGATGCCGCCGGTGCCGGTCGCGGTGGTCCCGCGGGTGCCGGCCGCGGCGGTCGGCGTCCCCGGCGCGGCGGTGGTGGGCGGCGCGGACGTGGTGGGCGCGCCCGGCAGCGCCGCCGGCAGCACCGGCGGCGGCGCTTCGAAGTGGGTCGGGCCGCCGCCGTTGGCCGAAGTGCCGTTCTCCGGCGCCGGATCGGACAACCTCGGCAGATCCGAGGTGGGCACCCGGTGCGCGGTGACCATGGTGAACGGGGACTGCACCGCCGCGCCGCACGCCAGCACCACCAGGATCGCCGCCGCGCTGCCCACCCACGGGTTCAGGATGCGTCTGCGCTTGGCGGGAGCGTCCGGCTCGCCCGATACCGGCGGCGCCACGGGACCCGGCTCCGACGCGGGAGCGGTGGCGGATATGCGCTCCGCCACCACCTCCACCGCGTCCACATCCGGCGTACCCGGCTTCTGCGGATCGGGCCCCGACTCGGCCTCTTCCACGAAGCTCCCCCCTCTGTGCGCAAGTTCGACTTCACACCGGTCGTCCTCGACCACCGGTGACCCGTGCGAACCTATGCCGGCCACGGCCGGCTCTCCACCCCCACGGCGCACTCATTCACGATCAGTGACCCGCGTCCTCCCAGTTCGCCCCGAAACCGACCGACACGTCCAGCGGGGCGCGCAGCGGATACGCGCCGGCCATCTCCCGACGCACCAGCACCTCCAGCCGCTCCCGCTCGCCCGGCGCCACCTCCAGGACCAGTTCGTCGTGAACCTGGAGCAGTATCCGCGAGGCCAGCTTCTCCTCCCGCATCGCCCGATCCACCGCCAACATCGCGACCTTGACGATGTCCGCCGCCGAACCCTGGATCGGCGCGTTCAACGCCATCCGCTCGGCCATCTCCCGACGCTGGCGGTTGTCGCTGGTCAGGTCCGGCAGATAGCGCCGCCGACCGAACACCGTCTCGGTGTACCCGGTCTGCCGGGCCTCCTCGACCACCTTGTGCAGATAGTCGCGCACCCCGCCGAACCGCTCGAAGTACGTCTCCATCAGCCCGCGCGCCTCACCCGGCTCGATGTCCAACTGCTGCGAGAGACCGAACGCGGAGAGCCCGTACGCCAATCCGTACGACATCGCCTTGATCTTGCTGCGCAGCGCGTGATCCACCGCCTCCGGAGCCACCGAGAAGACCTGCGCGGCCATCGTCGAATGCAGGTCCTCCCCCGTCGTGAACGCCTCGATCAACGCCACGTCCTGGGACAGGTGGGCCATGATCCGCAACTCGATCTGGCTGTAGTCCGCCGTCAACAAGCCCTCGAAACCCTCGCCGACCACGAACGAGCGCCGGATCAGCCGCCCCTCCTCGGTCCGGATCGGGATGTTCTGCAGGTTCGGATCCTGCGAGGACAACCGGCCCGTGGCCGCCACCGTCTGATTGAACGTGGTGTGGATGCGCCCGTCGTCGGCGACCGTCTTGATCAGACCCTCGACCGTGGTGCGCAGCCGGGTCTGATCGCGGTGGCGCAACAGGATCACCGGCAACTCGTTGTCGGTCTGCCCCGCCAGCCAGGTCAACGCGTCCGCGTCGGTGGTGAAACCGGTCTTGATCTTCTTGGTCTTGGGCAGGCCCAGCTCGTTGAACAGGATCTCCTGCAACTGCTTGGGCGAACCCAGGTTGAACTCGTGCCCTACCGCCGCGTGCGCCTCGTCCGTGGCCTGCTTCACCGCCGCCGCGAACTGCTCCCGGAGCGACTCCAGATACGGCAGATCCGCCGCGATACCCAACTGCTCCATCCGCGCCAGCACCGGCAGCAGCGGCAACTCCATGTCCTGGAGCAGCTCCAGACCGCCCTTGGCGGCCAACTCCACATCCAGCGCCGCCGCCAGGTCCACCACCGCGCGGGCCGCCAACATCAGCGCCGCACCCGGCTCCGCCTCGTCCTGATCGGACATGTCCAACGCGAGCTGCCCATCGCCCGCGCCGCTCTGGTCCACCTTCAGCTCACGACCCAAAAAGCGCTCGACCAGCGTCTCCAACGCGAACGAGCGCTGCCCGGGCAACACCAGATACGCGCCCAGCGCGGTATCGCTGGTGACCCCCCACAACGCCCAGCCGCGCGCGGCCAACGCCAGGATCGGGCCCTTCGCGTCGTGCACCGCCTTGGTCCGCTGCGGATCCGCCAACCAGGCCGCCAGCGCCGCGTCGTCGTTCTCGTCCATGCCCAACGGGTCCACGAACGCCGCCGCGCCGTCCGCCGCGGCGAACGCCAGCCCCTTGACCTCGCCGGTCCCGCGCCCCCAAGCGCCGTCCACCGCGAGCCCGGTGCGCTCGGTGCCCGCCGCGTGCTCCTCCAGCCACGCGGTCAGCCCGCCCGGCTCCACCACCGTGGTGTCCAGCTCGAAACCCGGCTCGGCCTCGATCACCTCCGGCACCAGCCCCGGATCCACCGCCCACAACCGGTCCCGGAAGTTGGTGTTGCGGAACTCCAGCGTGTCCAGCACCACCTCGATCGCCGCCCGGTCGAACGGCTTGCGCTCCAGATCGGCCGGCGACACCTCCAGCTCGACCTCGCGCACCAGCTCGGTCAACCGCCGGTTGAGCTTGACGTTGTCCAGGTGATCGCGCAGATTCTGCCCCGCCTTGCCCTTGACCTCGTCCGCGCGCTCCATCAGCTCGGCGAACGAACCGAACTCGCGAATCCACTTCGCGGCCGTCTTCTCGCCCACCCCCGGAATGCCCGGCAGATTGTCGCTCGGGTCGCCGCGCAACGCCGCGAAGTCGGGATACTGCGCCGGCGTCAGCCCGTACTTCTCCTCCACCGCCTCCGGAGTGAACCGGTGCAGCTTGCTCACGCCCATCATCGGATACAGCACCGTGACGTCCGAGGTGACCAACTGCAACGCGTCCCGGTCGCCGGTGAGGATCAACACCTCGAAGCCCTCGGACGCGGCCCGGGTGGCCAGCGTGGCGATCACGTCGTCCGCCTCGTAGCCCGCCACCCGCATGGTCGGCACGCCCATCGCGGTCAGTTCCTCGACGATCAGCTCGACCTGGCCCTTGAACTCCTCCGGAGTCTCCGACCGGTTCGCCTTGTAATCCGGGAACTCCTCGGTGCGAAACGACTGCCGGGACACATCGAACGCCACACCCAGATGGGTCGGCGCCTCGTCCCGCAACACGTTCACCAACATCGACGTGAACCCGTAGACCGCCTGGGTCGGTTGGCCCGTCGCGGTACTCATCGACGCTTCCTTGAGCGCGTAGAACGCCCGATACGCCAACGAGTGCCCGTCGAGGAGCAGAAGTCGCGGCCGGGAACCGGCGGGAACGGAGGTCTGGGGGGTCTGAGTCGCTGCCACGACCGCGATCCTAGGCTGTCAGGCCGACACAACCACGTATCCGGAGGACCGGCCCATGCCCGACGAGACCACCGCGCCCAACCTCGACGAGGTCCTGGCATTCATGAACATCGGCAACCAGGAGACCCTGTCCGACCGGATGGGGATCACCTTCGTGGAGGCCACCGCCCAACGCGTCGTGGCCACCATGCCGGTCAAGGGCAACACCCAGCCGTACGGACTCCTGCACGGCGGCGCCTCCTGCGTCCTCGCCGAAACCCTCGGCTCCGTCGGCTCCGCACTGCACGCCGGCCCCGACGCGATCACCCTGGGCATCGAGATCAACGCCACCCACCACCGCTCCGCCAAAACGGGCCTGGTCACCGGCGTGGCCACCCCGGTACACCTGGGCCGCACCCTGGCCACCTACGAGATCGTCATCACCGACGAGGACGACAAGCGGGTCTGCACCGCGCGCCTGAGCTGCATGATCAAACGCGGCTGACCAAACGCGGCCGACCGAGCCGCGCCGGCGAACGGCGCCGCGCGGTGAAGGGGCCGACCCCCTCCACCACGCGGCCACCGCGGCGCTACGCGCCCTCGCCCAGATACGCCTCGCGTACCTTCGGGTCCGACAACAGCTGCTCGGCCGGACCGGACAACACCACCGAACCGGTCTCCAGGGCATAACCCCGGTGCGCCAGCCGCAGCGCCTGCGCCGCGTTCTGCTCGACCAGCAACACCGTGGTGCCCTGCTCGTTGATCTCCCGGATGATCTCGAAGATCTGCGCCACGATCAGCGGCGCCAGACCCATCGACGGCTCGTCCAGGAGCAGCAGCTTCGGCTGCCCCATCAACGCCCGCCCGATCGCCAGCATCTGCTGCTCGCCACCGGACAACGTGCCCGCGAGCTGCGACCGCCGCTCGGCCAGCCGCGGGAACAACTCGAACACCCGGTCCAACTCGGCCCTGGGCACCGACTTGAACCGGTACGCGCCCATGTTCAGGTTCTCCGTGACGGTCATCGCCGGGAACACCCGGCGACCCTCCGGAGAATGCCCGATCCCCAACCCCACCACGTGATGCGCCGGCACCCCGTCGATCCGCTCGCCGCGCCAGCGCACCTCGCCCTCACGCGGCGTCAACAGACCCGAGATGGTGCGCAGCGTCGTGGTCTTGCCCGCGCCGTTGGCGCCGAGCAGCGCCACGATCTCGCCCTCGTTCACCTCGATGTGCACGCCCTTGAGCGCCTGGATGGCGCCGTAGAACACGTGCAGGTCATCAAGCTCCAGCATCTTCTTACGGGGTGTCGTCGCGGTGCTCGCGGCCGGTTTGGCCAGCCCGACCGCGTCCGTGCCCTTGGACTCGGCGGTGCTCATCGCTGCTCCTCCCCGTCCCGCTGCGCGGGGACCGTACCGTCCGACTCGCCCGCGGCCTCGGCATCCGAGGCGGCGACCATCTCGGCGGCCATCTCCGATCCCAGATAGGCCGCGACGACCTCGGGATTGCGCTGCACCTCGGCAGGCGAGCCGGAGGCGATCACCTTGCCGAAGTTGAGCACCGTGACCCGGTCCGCCACCGACATCACCAGGCGCATGTCGTGCTCGATCAAAAGCACGCTGATACCCAGCTCGCGGTTGATCCGGCGGATCAACACCTCCAGCTCGAGCTTCTCGGTCGGGTTCGTGCCCGCCGCCGGCTCGTCCAGGAGCAACACCTGCGGATCGGTGGCCAACGCGCGGGCGATCTCCAGGCTGCGCTGCTGCCCGTAGGACAACGACGCGGCCAACTCGTTGAGCAGCCCGTCCAGCCCCACGAAGTGCAACAGCTCCAGCGCCCGCTTGTCGCTCTCGCGATCCTCGCGCCGCGCGTTCGGCAGCCCCAGCATGATCGACACCGGGCCGGCCTTCTGCCGGGTCTCCGCCGCGATCTTCACGTTCTCCAGCGCGGTCAGCGCGCCGAACAGGCGAATGTTCTGGAACGTGCGGGCCACCCCGAGCCGGTTCACCAGGTGCGGCTTGCGCCCCTTGAGCGAATGCTCGGCACCCGCCCGGTCGCGCAGCACGATGCTGCCTTCCTGCGGGACGTACATCCCGGTGAGCGAATTGAACAACGACGTCTTGCCCGCGCCGTTGGGACCGATCACCGCGAGAATCTCGCCGCGGTGCAGGTCCAACGCCACATCGGACAGACCCACCAGGCCACCGAAGCGCAGCGTCACACCGCGCACCCGCATGACCTGATCGGCGGGATCCACCCGCGGCCCGTCGTCCGCCTTCGTCGTGGTGATGCTCACGTCATCCTCCCGCCGGCCGGCTCCGACATCGCGTCCGCGTCGCCGAGACCCGCCTTGGCCATGCTCAACTCGCGCTTGCGCCGAACCGAGGGAATCAGGCCCTGCGGGCGGTAGATCATCATGATGATCAACAGCGCGCCCAGGTACATGAATCGGTCGTTCGGGTTGACCCAGTCCTTCATGTACTGCGGCAACCAGGCCAGGAACGCCGTCCCGATGATCACGCCCCACAGCGAGCCCATGCCACCGAAGATGACGTAGGCCACCACCAGCACCGAGAACAGCAGCAGGAAGCTCTCCGGACTGATGAACCGAGCCTTGCTCGCGTACGCGACACCGGCGATGCCGGAGGTCGACGCGCCGATCGCGAACGCCATCAACTTGAACTTCACCGTCGGCACACCGGTCGCCGACGCCGCCACCTCGTCCTCGCGGATCGCGGTCCAGGCCCGACCCACCCGGGAGTGCTCCAACCGCAGGAACGCGATGATCAGGATCGTGGCGATGCCGATCAGCAGGTACCAGTAGGGCACCGGGTCCAGTTCCCAGTCGTAGTCGATCGGACCGACGTGCACCCCGAAGTTCGAGATGCCCTGGACCCCGCGCGGACCGTTGGTGAAGTCGTCCGCGTTCTTGGCGATCAGATAGATGATCTCGTGGAAACCCAGCGTCACGATCGCCAGGTAGTCACCGCGCAGCCGCAACGTCGGCGCGCCGAGCAGCAACCCGGCCAGCAGACACGTGGCCACCGCCACCGGGATCACCAGGAACGCGTTCAGCGTGAACGGCGGATCCACCGGCATCGCGCCGGTCCAGTACGCCGTGCTGTACGCCCCGATCGCGAAGAACGCGATGAAGCCCAGGTCGAGCAGACCCGCCCAGCCGATCACCACGTTCAGGCCGATCGCGAGCAGGACGTAGATCGCCACCTCGTTGACCAGAACCTGGTTCCAGAAGGTGGACAACAGATTCGGCAGCAGGATCAGCAGGCCGATCACCACGGCCGAGAAGCCGATCCGGACCCAAACGATCCTGCGCAGGTTCGCCGACGTCGCCCGGGTCTGCGCGATCAAGCCCTTGACCGGGCCGGTCACCGGCGTGTGGAACCGGTCCAGCGGACCGACACTCGCGGCCAGATAGCGGTTGTACAGCGGCTTGGCGAACTCCAGGACCGCCCACAGCGCCACCGCGCCCAGGACCCACCACACCAGACGCATCGACCCGAGGGTCTTGTCCAGCGAGAAGAACACGTCCTCGCGGCTGCCCTGTGGACCACTCATCACGTCCAGCAGCACCGCCGCCGAGACGGTGCCCACCAGGCGACCGACCATCGGCTGCTGATACCAGCGCTTGCGCCGCAACTTGGCCAGCGCCGAACCCGTCGGCGCGAGATCCCTGTCCTCAGTCGTCGTGGTCACGCCGATCTCCCCAACCGCTCGCCCAGGATGCCGGTCGGCCGGAACATCAGCACCAGGACCAGCACCGCGAAGGCACTGACGTACCGCCACGACTCACCGAAGATCGGCGAAGAGAAGCTCTCCACGATGCCGAGCAGCATGCCGCCCATCATCGCGCCGCGAATGTTGCCGACCCCGCCCACGACCGCCGCGGCGAACGCGGTGATACCCGGCAGGAAGCCCATCGTGAACGACAACTGCAGATGCAGGCCGAACAGGAAGCCGGCGATACCGCCCATGAACCCGCCGATGATGAACGTCCGCGAGATCACCTTGTCGATGTCCACACCCATCAGGCCCGCCGTCTCGGCGTCCTGCGCCACCGCCCGGATACCCGAGCCCAGCTTGGTGCGGTTCACCAGGTAGTCCAGACCGACCATCATCAGCACCGCCGCACAAACGATGAGCAGCTGCAGGATGGTGACCTGGGTGCCGAAGACCGAGAAGACCTTCTTGTTCTCGAACACCGTCGGCAGTGCGCGCGAGTCGCGACCGAACAACTTCCCCGCAAGGTTCTGCAGGAAGTAGGAGGCCCCGATCGCGCTGATCAGGAACGCCAACCGAGGCGCGTTCCTGCGTCTGAGCGGTCTATAGGCGACTTTTTCCAGCGTAAAGGCCGTGGCCGCGCCGGCGGTACCGGAAACGGCCAGACCGGCCGCGACCAACAACACCGACATGAACGTCGTCGGATTGCTGCTCGGGTCGATCCAGGTCAAGGCGAGAAGCGCCGAATAGGCGCCCACCATGAACACTTCACTGTGTGCGAAGTTGATGAGTTGCAGAACGCCATAGACCAGGGTATAGCCGATGGCGATCACCGCGTACAACGCACCGAGCATGATCCCTGGAATAAGGTAATCCAGGATTTCATCAGGTTGCATAAGGAAAGCTTCCTCAAGAAAACCGGACGGGCCCGGGTCTTCCCGAAAACTCCGGGAAGACCCGGGCCCGATCGTCAGGTAGCGCCGCCCGATCTATCGGGTCAGCCGCCCACGAGCTGGTCGATGTCGCCCATGTAGCCGATCTTGCCGCCCTTCACCTGGTAGATGAAGGTCGTCGCGCCGTCGAATTCACCGTTCGGCAGGAACTTGAAGGTCTTGGTCAGACCCTTGTACGAGGCACCCTTGAGCTTGGTCAGCATCGCCTCGCGGGTGATCTTCTCCGCGCCGAAGGACTTCATCTGCTCGATCACCAGGTTGGCGATGTCGAACGACTCCGCCGAGTAGGTGCTCGGGTTCGTGTTGAAGCGCTTCTTGTAGTCGTCCGTGAACTGCTTCGTGGCCGCCTCGACGTTCGCGTCGGCGCACGGGCAGGTCAGGAACCAGTCGTTCGCGGCGTCCCCGGCGAGCGAGACGAACTGCGAGTCGTTGGTGCCGTCACCGGAGAACTTGGGACCGGTGAACCCGGCCTCCTTGAGCTTCTTGGCGAACGGCGCGCCGTCCTGGTAGTAGCCCGCGTAGATCATGGCGTCCGCGCCGGAGTTCTTGATCTTCGTGGAGATCGGACCGTAGTCCGGGGTCGCCTTCGGCACGCTGTCCGAGACGACCTGGACGCCGGCCTTGGTCAGCTCGTCCTTGGCGACCTTCGACAGACCCACGCCGTACTCGGTCTTGTCGTCGACGACGAAGACCTTTTTGACCTGAAGCTTCTTCGACAGGTACTTCGCCATCCCGCCGCCCTGGGCGTTGTCGTTCGGCGCCCCGCGCAGGAACGCGGTGAAATTGTTCTCCGCGTTCGTCAGGGACGGGTTGGTCGCCGACGGGGACACCGTGGCGAGCTTCGCCTTGGCGTAGTTCGGCGACGCGGCCTTGGTGGGGCCGGAGAAGGCGGGGCCGACGACGGCAACAACGTTGTTGTCGTCGATCAGCTTTTGCGCCGCGGAGACCGACTTCGTCTCCGACGCCTCGTCGTCCGAGGTCTTGAACTTGAGCGTGAAGGGAAGATCGCCCTTCGCGTTGGCCTGCTCGACGGCGAGACGTGCGCCGTTCTCTTCGTTGATGCCAAGCTGGGCATTCTCCCCCGAGAGCCCCGCTTGGAAACCTATGGTCCAGGTCGGCTTGTTACCACCACCGGGGGCGGTGCTGCCGCCTTCCTTCTTCTTGTCGTCATCGTCACTGCCGCACGCGGAAAGCACGAGTGCCGCTGCCGCGATGGGCAGCGCGATTTTGATCACGCGTCGCTTGAGCACAGCAAACCCCAACCCCTTGTAGAAAAAGTTCGGAGCCCGCATCGGGGCGCCTTCACAAACCGCGATGAACATGCGGTGCCCGGAATGTAGTCCGGCGGGAAGGGCAGCGGCAGTCCGCCGACTGAGATGTGATGCGCCCGTAACCAGAAGTAATCCAAAAGAAACAGTGAATGAAATCTATCGATCCAAAGTGATCAAATATGATCATCCGATGCCGGGAAAACGACGAACCCGCCCGATTTGACCGCAATCGGGCGGGTTCGTGGGAGATTGAGGGAGGCTGGGTCAGTCGGCGACGTCGCCTCCGGACACCACGACCTCGGCCACCGTGCGCATCGACATCCGACGGTCCATCGAGGCCTTCTGGATCCAGCGGAACGCCTCGGGCTCGGACATCCCGTACTTCTCCTGCAACACACTCTTGGCACGATCGACCAGCTTGCGCGTCTCCAGCCGCTGGGTGAGGTCGCCGACCTCACGCTCCAGGGCGGCCAGTTCGGTGTAGCGCGAGACGGCCATCTCGATCGCCGGGACGAGGTCGCCCTTGGTGAACGGCTTGACCAGATACGCCATCGCACCGGCGTCCCGGGCCCGCTCCACCAGCTCGCGCTGGGAGAAGGCGGTCAACATCAGCACGGGGGCGAGGCGGGCCTTCGCGATCTGCTCTGCAGCCGAGATGCCATCGAGTATCGGCATCTTCACGTCCAGGATGACCAGGTCGGGCCGGCACTCGTGGACCAGCTCCACGGCCCGCTGGCCGTCTCCGGCCTCACCGACGACGTGGTACCCCTCTTCCTCCAACATCTCTTTCAGATCGAGCCGGATCAGCGCCTCGTCCTCGGCAATGACGACACGGGCGCGGTGGCTGTCCTGCGATGCGGCGGGCGGCTGCGTGGCGGCGGTCACGTCGCTCCTCGATCAGGGAAATGGTGCGGACACGAGGGTACCGAGAGGCGGTATGGTGTTCCTCGTGCAGGGGGCGACCTCGTTTGATACGAGGCGTTCCCAGGTCAGCGCCCCGGTAGCCCAATTGGCAGCAGGCAATGGATTCAAAACCCATACAGTGTCGGTTCGAGTCCGACTCGGGGCACCAACTAGTCCGATCGAGTGAATCGCACTCGAACATCTGAACCAGCGAGTGGCTGCGGCACACCGTGGTTCCATGCATGACCCCGATCTCCGTCGCCAGGCAATCACTCTGCTGCGGGCAGGCGTCTCCAATGCCGACGTGGCTCGCAGGCTGCGTATCCCGCCAGGGACCGTGGGCTCTTGGCTACACACGGAGCGTTTTCGTCACGGCGACCTCCCTGTACGACGCCGGGCCCTTTGCTTCCGTTGTCTGGAACTCGACGTCGATCGCCCGGCATACGCCTACCTGCTCGGCCTCTATCTCGGCGACGGCCACATCGTGGCCGGCCCCCGCGCGTACAGCCTCAGAATCTCCTGCGCCAACGCGTGGCCGGGCCTGATGCGGGAATGCGCCGATGCCATTGCGCGCGTCCTCCCGGGCTCCGCGTCGAACTTCGTACCCCGCCGAGGGTGTACAGACATCAAGCGCTACTCACAACACTGGCCATGCCTGTTCCCCCAGCACGGCCCCGGCCGCAAGCACGAGCGGTCGATCGTCCTCGAATCCTGGCAACAGGACATCGTCCGAGCCGAGCCCTGGGCCCTCGTGCGCGGCCTCATCCACTCCGACGGCTGTCGGAACATGAACTGGACCACCCGCATGGTCGCCGGCGAGCGCAAGCGCTACGAGTACCCGCGCTACCTGTTCACCAACGAGTCCACGGACATCATGCGCATCCTCACGACCACGCTGGACCAACTCGGTGTCGAGTGGAGGTTCGCCCGGCGCAACAACCTTTCGGTCGCCCGCCGTGCCTCCGTCGCACTCATGGACGAACACGTCGGCCCCAAGTACTGACGGCCCGTCACCCAGTGGGTGACGGGCCGTCGGTACTACGACAGGGTCCTACTCGTTGGGCAGATCCCCTATGTGGTGCAGGCGGATCAGGTTGGTCGATCCGGGAACGCCGGGCGGGGAGCCGGCCGTGATCACGACCAGGTCGCCCTTCTTGCAGCGGCCGATCGCGAGCAGTGCCGCGTCCACCTGACGAACCATCTCGTCGGTGTGGCTACACAGCGGCCCGAGGAAGGTCTCCAGGCCCCACGTGAGCGCCAGGCGGCTGCGCACCGCCGGCTCCGGGGTGAAGGCCAGCATCGGGATCATCGAGCGGTACCGGGACAACCGGCGGCCCGTGTCACCGCTCTGGGTGAACGCCACCAGGTACTTGGCGTCCAGTCGTTCGGCGATCTCGATCGCGGCCTTCGCGATCACGCCGCCCTGGGTGCGCGGACCGGCCAGACCGCGGATCTCCTCCTGCATCGCGGAGGAGTCCTCGGCCGCGACCACGATCCGCGCCATGGTCTTGACGGTCTCGATCGGATACTTGCCGACCGAGGTCTCGCCCGACAGCATGACCGCGTCCGTGCCGTCCAGGACGGCGTTGGCGACGTCGGACGCCTCCGCCCGGGTGGGGCGCGAGGCGCTGATCATCGAGTCGAGCATCTGGGTGGCGACGATGACGGGCTTGGCGTTGGCCCGGGCCAGTGTGATCGCGCGCTTCTGCACGATCGGCACGGCCTCCAGCGGCATTTCGACGCCGAGGTCGCCGCGGGCGACCATGATGGCGTCGAAGGCGTGGACGATCTCCTCGAGGTTGTCCACCGCCTGTGGCTTCTCGATCTTCGCGATCACCGGGAGTCGGACGCCGACCTCGTCCATGATCTTGTGGACGTCCTCGATGTCCTTCGCGGCGCGCACGAAGGACAGCGCGATCATGTCCGCACCGAGGTTGAGGCCCCACTTGAGGTCCTCGATGTCCTTCTCGGACAGCGCGGGCACGCTCACGGCCACACCGGGGAGGTTGAGCCCCTTGTGGTCGGAGACCATGCCGCCCTCGATGACGATCGTGTGCACGCGCGGGCCCTCGACGTCGACGACCTCCAGGGTGACCCGGCCGTCGTCGATGAGGATCCGCTCGCCCTTGGTGACGTCGGCGGTCAGCCCCTTGTAGGTGGTGCCGACCTCGTGCTTGTCGCCGGGGACGTCCTCGGTCGTGATCGTGAACTCGTCGCCGCGCTCCAGGAGCACGGGGCCTTCGGCGAAGGTCTCCAGGCGGATCTTGGGGCCTTGGAGGTCGACGAGGATGCCGACGCTGCGACCGGATTCGTCGGATGCCCGACGGACGCGGTGATAGCGCTCCTCGTGCTCGGCGTACGCGCCGTGGCTGAGGTTGAAGCGGGCTACATCCATGCCTGCGTCGACCAGCGTGCGGATCTGTTCATACGAATTGGTGGCAGGGCCCAGGGTGCAGACAATTTTGGCTCGACGCATGGTCAGAGCCTAGTTCCTACCGCCCGGTAAGCCGTACCCGCGTCCGGTATATGGCGCTTTTCCAACATGCGGAAAGGGCGTCGCAACGGCGACGCCCTTTCCTGTTCACGCGACTTTCGTCACATATTCAAACTCGTACCGCGCGATCACACCGCGTCACGCCGGGTCGGTGCGGATCCGCACGGATCCGCACCGGATCCGCGCCCGATCACACCGTGAGCGGCCGATCGGTGGGCCGGATCGGCGTCGGCAGGTTGGTGCCGCCGGTCAGCCACGCGTCCACCGCGGCCGCGCACGAGCGGCCCTCGGCGATCGCCCAGACGATCAGCGACTGTCCGCGCCCGGCGTCGCCGGCCACGAACACGCCGTCCACGTTGGTCGCGAAGCTCTCGTCGCGTGCCACGTTGCCGCGCTCGTCCAGGGCGAGTCCGAGCTGTTCGACCAGCCCGTTGGAGCGGTCGGTCCCGGTGAAGCCCATCGCCAGGAACACGAAGTCCGCCGGGATCTCCCGCTCGCTGCCGGGTACCGGCACGAAGCGGCCGTCCTTGAACTCGACCTCGACCAGCTTGAGCGCCTTGACCCGGCCGTCCTCGCCGGCCACGAACTCCTGGGTGTTGACCGCGTACACACGCTCGCCACCCTCCTCGTGCGCGCTGGCCACCCGGTAGGTCATCGGGTACGTCGGCCACGGCTGCGCGGCGGGCCGCTCCTCCGAGGGCCGGGGCATGATCTCGAGCTGGGTGACCGAGGCCGCGCCCTGGCGGTGCGCGGTGCCCAGGCAGTCGGCACCGGTGTCGCCGCCGCCGATGATCACCACGTGCTTGCCGGCCACGTCGATCGGCGAGGCGACCAGGTCGCCTTCCTGCACCTTGTTGGCGAACGGCAGGTATTCCATCGCCTGGTGCACACCGCCGAGTTCGCGCCCGGGGATGGGCAGGTCACGTGCGGCGGTGGCGCCGGCGGCGATCACCACAGAGTCGTAGCGCCGGCGCAGCTTGGCCGCGTCCAGGTCGGTGCCGATCTGCATGCCGGTGTAGAACTTGGTGCCTTCCGCGCGCATCTGCTCGATGCGCCGGTTGATGTGCCGCTTCTCCATCTTGAACTCGGGGATGCCGTAGCGCAGCAGTCCGCCGATCCGGTCGGCCCGCTCGTACACGGCGACGGTGTGGCCGGCCCGGGTGAGTTGTTGGGCGACGGCGAGGCCGGCGGGGCCGGAGCCGATCACCGCGACGGTCTTGCCGGAGAGCCGGTCGGGCGGTTGCGGGGCGACGTTGTTGTCGTCCCAGGCCCGGTCGATGATCGAGACCTCGACGTTCTTGATGGTGACCGGGGGCTGGTTGATGCCGAGTACGCAGGCGGCCTCGCACGGGGCGGGGCACAGTCGGCCGGTGAACTCGGGGAAGTTGTTGGTCGCGTGCAGTCGTTCGCTCGCGGCCTGCCAGTCGTCGCGCCAGACCAGGTCGTTCCACTCGGGGATGATGTTCCCCAGCGGGCAGCCGTTGTGGCAGAACGGGATGCCGCAGTCCATGCAGCGGCCGGCCTGTTCGGTGATGATCGGGAGCAGTGTGCGCTCCTCGTACACCTCCTTCCAGTCCCGGATGCGCACGTCGACGGGGCGACGCTTGCCGAGCTCTTGGGGCGTGGTCAAAAAGCCCTTCGGGTCAGCCATGAACCGCCTCCATCATCTTCTGGACGATCTCGGTCTCGGTGAGACCGGCTCGCTCGGCGGCGTCCTTGGCGGCGAGCACTGCCTTGTAGTCCCTGGGCAGGATCTTGGTGAAGCGCCGGGAGGCGGCGTCCCAGTCGGAGAGCAGGGTCTCGGCGACGGCCGAGCCGGTCTCCTCGTGGTGCCGGCGCACAACGTCGTGCAGTTCGGCGCTGTCGAGGGCGTCGAGTTCCTCGACGCCGACGAGTTCGGTGTTGATGTTGTTCGGGTCGGCGTCGAGCAGGTAGGCGACGCCTCCGGACATGCCGGCGGCGAAGTTGCGGCCGGTGCGGCCGAGGACGACGGCCCGGCCTCCGGTCATGTATTCGCAGCCGTGGTCGCCGACGCCTTCGACGACGGCGGTGGCGCCGGAGTTGCGTACGCAGAAGCGTTCGCCGACGACGCCGCGCAGGTAGATCTCGCCGCCGGTGGCGCCGTAGCCGATGACGTTGCCGGCGATGATGTTGTCCTCGGCGGCGAAGCCGGCGGAGCGGTGCGGGCGGACGGTGATCCGGCCGCCGGACAGGCCCTTGCCGACGTAGTCGTTGCCGTCGCCTTCGAGGCGCAGGGTGATGCCCTTGGGCAGGAAAGCGCCGAAGGATTGGCCGGCGGAGCCGGTGAGGGTGATGTCGATGGTGTCGTCGGGCAGGCCGGCGCCGCGGTAGCGCTTGGTGACCTCGTGGCCGAGCATCGTGCCGACGGTGCGGTTGGTGTTTTGCACCGGGAGGTTGATGACGACCCGCTCGCCGTTCTGCAGCGCGTCGGCGCTGAGTTGGATGAGTTGGTTGTCCAGGGCCTTGGCCAGTCCGTGGTCCTGCGGGCTGGTGTGGTGCAGGGCCGTGCCCTCGGCGAGCGCGGGCACGTGGAAGAGCGGCGCGAGGTCGAGGCCTTCGGTCTTCCAGTGTCGGATCGCCGCGCTGGTGTCGAGGAGTTCGGCGTGGCCGACGGCCTCTTCCAGGGTGCGGAAGCCGAGTTCGGCGAGCAGTTCGCGGACTTCTTCGGCGATGAACTCGAAGAAGTTGACGACGTGGTCGGCCTGGCCGTTGTACCGCTCGCGCAGCACGGGGTTTTGTGTGGCGACGCCCACGGGGCAGGTGTCGAGGTGGCAGACGCGCATCATCACGCAGCCGGAGACGACGAGGGGCGCGGTGGCGAAGCCGTATTCCTCGGCGCCGAGCAGGGCGGCGACCAGCACGTCGCGGCCGGTCTTGAGCTGGCCGTCGGTCTGCACGACGATGCGGTCGCGCAGGCCGTTGAGCAGCAGTGTCTGCTGGGTTTCGGCGAGGCCGAGTTCCCAGGGGCCGCCGGCGTGCTTGAGCGAGGTGAGCGGGGAGGCGCCGGTGCCGCCGTCGTGGCCGGAGATGAGCACCACGTCGGCGTGTGCCTTGGACACGCCGGCCGCGACCGTGCCGACGCCGACTTCGGCGACCAGCTTCACGTGCACCCGAGCCGCCGGGTTGGCGTTCTTGAGGTCGTGGATGAGCTGGGCGAGGTCTTCGATCGAGTAGATGTCGTGGTGCGGCGGCGGCGAGATGAGGCCGACGCCGGGGGTGGAGTGTCGGGTGCGGGCGACCCACGGGTAGACCTTGTGGCCGGGCAGTTGGCCGCCTTCGCCGGGCTTGGCGCCCTGGGCCATCTTGATCTGGATGTCGTCGGCGTTGACCAGGTATTCGCTGGTGACGCCGAAGCGTCCGGAGGCGACCTGCTTGATCGCCGAGCGCCGCTGGGGGTCGTACAGCCGCTCGGGGTCCTCGCCGCCTTCACCGGTGTTGGACTTGCCGCCGAGCCGGTTCATCGCGATGGCCAGCGTCTGGTGCGCTTCCATCGAGATGGAGCCGTAGGACATGGCGCCGGTGGAGAAGCGCTTGACGATCTCGGAGATCGGCTCGACCTCGTCGATCGGGATCGACTCGCGGGCGCCGGTCTTGAACGCGAACAGGCCGCGCAGCGTCATCAGCCGCTTGGACTGCTCGTCCACGCGCTCGGTGTACTTCTTGAAGATGTCGTAGCGCCGGGTGCGGGTGGAGTGCTGGAGGCGGAAGACCGTTTCGGGGTCGAACAGGTGCGGTTCGCCTTCGCGGCGCCACTGGTACTCGCCCCCGATCTCCAGTCGGCGGTGCGAGGGGGCGATGCCGGTGGGCGGGTAGGCCTTGGCGTGCCGGCGGGCGACCTCCTCGGCGACGACGTCCAGGCCGATGCCGCCGAGCTTGCTGGTGGTGCCGGTGAAGTATTCGGCGACGAAGTCGGCGGCGAGGCCGACGGCTTCGAACACCTGGGCGCCGCGGTAGGAGGCGACGGTGGAGATGCCCATCTTGGACATCACCTTCAGCACGCCCTTGCCGAGTGCCTTGATCAGGTTGCGGATCGCCTGTTCGGGGGCGATGTCGCCGAGGAAGACGCCGTCGCGGACCAGGTCCTCGACGGATTCCATCGCGAGGTAGGGGTTGACGGCGGCGGCGCCGTAGCCGATGAGCAGCGCGATGTGGTGCACCTCGCGCACGTCGCCGGCTTCGACGATCAGGCCGACCTGGGTGCGGGTCTTGGTGCGGATCAGGTGGTGGTGTACGGCGGAGGTGAGCAGCAGCGAGGGGATCGGCGCGTGCTCGGCGTCCGAATGGCGGTCGGAGAGGACCACGATGCGGGCACCGTCGGCGATCGCGCCGGTGGTCTCGGCGCGGATCTCCTCGAGGCGCTTGGCCAGTGCCGCGCCGCCGCCGTCGACGGGGTAGAGCCCGGAGATGGTGACGGCCTTCAGGCCGGGCTGGTCGCCGTCGAGGTTGATGTGGATCAGCTTGGCGAGTTCGTCGTTGTCGAGCACCGGGAAGGGCAGGACGACGTTGCGGCAGTCGGCGGGCTGGGCGTCGAGCAGGTTGCCCTCGGGGCCGACGAAGCTGCCCAGCGAGGTGACCAGTTCCTCGCGGATGGCGTCCAGCGGCGGGTTGGTGACCTGCGCGAAGAGCTGGACGAAGTAGTCGAAGAGCAGTCGCGGCTTGGCGGACAGCGCGGCGATCGGGCTGTCGGTGCCCATCGAGCCGAGCGGTTCGCCGCCGGAGCGGGCCATCGGCGCCAGGATGACGCGCAGTTCTTCCTCGGTGTAGCCGAAGGTCTGCTGGCGGCGCGAGACGGAGGCGTGCGTGTGCACGACGTGTTCGCGCTCGGGCAGGTCCTCGAGGTTGATCAGGCCCGCGTGCAGCCATTCCTGGTAGGGGTGTTCGGCGGCGAGCGCGGTCTTGATCTCGTCGTCCTCGACGATCCGCCGGGCCTGGGTGTCCACGAGGAACATCCGGCCGGGCTGGAGCCGGCCCTTGCGCACGATCCGCGCCGGGTCGATGTCCAGGACGCCGACCTCGGAGGAGAGCACGACCAGGCCGTCGTCGGTGACCCAGTAGCGCGAGGGTCGCAGGCCGTTGCGGTCCAGGACCGCGCCGATCAGGGTGCCGTCGGTGAAGGTGACGCAGGCCGGGCCGTCCCACGGTTCCATCACGGTGGCGTGGAACTTGTAGAAGGCGCGCCGGGCGGCGTCCATCGTGGCGTGGTTCTCCCACGCCTCGGGGATCATCATCAGCACGGCGTGCGGGAGCGGCCGACCGCCCAGGTGGAGCAGTTCCAGCACCTCGTCGAAGGACGCGGAGTCGGACGCCTCGGGGGTGCAGATCGGGTACAGCCGGCTCAGGTCGCCGGGGATCAGGTCGGTGGCGAGCATCGACTCGCGCGCGGCCATCCAGTTGCGGTTGCCCTTGACGGTGTTGATCTCGCCGTTGTGCGCGATGAAGCGGTACGGGTGGGCGAGCGGCCAGGCCGGGAAGGTGTTGGTGGAGAACCGCGAGTGCACGAGGCCGATCGCGGATGCCAGGCGCCGGTCGGACAGGTCCGGGAAGAACGGCTCCAGTTGCCCGGTGGTGAGCATGCCCTTGTAGACGAGGGTGCGCGCGGAGAGCGAGGCGAAGTAGACGTCGACCTCGCGCTCGGCGCGCTTGCGCAGCGCGAACGCGAGCCGGTCCAGGGCGATCCCGGTGACGGTGTCGTCGACGCCGGCCACGAACAGTTGGGCGAAGCGCGGCATGGTCTCGGCGGCCATGGTGCCGACCAGGCCGGGCGTGGTGGGCACCTCGCGCCAGCCGAGCACGCGCAGGTTCTCCTCGGCGGCGATGCGCTCGATGGAGGACTTGGCGCGGCCGGCGTGCACGTCGTCGTCGGGCAGGAAGGCGATGCCGACCGCGTAGCCGCCGGCGGCGGGCAGGTCGAAGCCCGCGCTCTCGCGCAGGAAGGCGTCCGGGACCTGGATGAGGATGCCCGCGCCGTCGCCGGTGTCGGCCTCGGCGCCGGTGGCGCCCCGGTGCTCCATGTTCCGCAGGACGGTCAGGGCCTGGTCGACGATGTCGTGGCTGGGCTCGCCGGTGAGCGTGGCCACGAATCCGACACCACAGGCGTCGTGCTCGTTACGGGGGTCGTACAACCCCTGTGCCGCGGGAATCGCGGAGAAGAGGGGGCCCGGAGTTGCGGGCATGGCAGGAGGCATGGGCGCTCCCGTCGTCGTCGTGGCGTGTGGTGCGCAACAGGGACGACGTTGGCCCTCTGCGATTTCGTGCAGGTTACACGATCAGTACGTGTATCCGGAACCCGGGACAAACCCGTCTCACCATGCGGTCTCCAGGGTGATCCGGCCGGGCTGTCGAGCGCTGCGCCGCGCCGGTCGCCTTGGCATATCAGCTGGCTCATTCCCGACCATCCCGACACCGAAACTGGGTGTCCGACCCGTGGAATCGGTCGTTTCCGGGTGAGGTCGCCGGGCTACGGCCGTGTTACGTATGCCTCACCCGTCACACCTGTCGGCCGATCAGCAGGCCGAGCAGGTAGGTCAGTCCGCCGGCGGCGGCGCCCAGCACCAACTGGCGGGTCCCGCCGAACCACCACGGCCGGGCGGTGACCCGGGAGACCGCGGCGCCCGCGCCGAACAGGCCGAGCGCGGTGAGCAGCAGGGCGGGGGTGAGCGTGGTCGCGCCGAGCAGGTACGGCAGCAGGGGCAGCAGCGCGCCGATCGCGAAGAAGGCGAACGAGGAGCCGGCCGCGAGCCACGGCGAGGGCAGGTCGTGCGGGTCCACGCCGAGTTCCTCGCGGGCGTGGATCTCCAGGGCCAGCTCGGGGTCGCGGGAGAGTTGGCGGGCGACCTCGACGGCCAGGTCCTCGTCCAGGCCCCGGGCGATGTACAGCTCGGCGAGTTCGCGTTGTTCGGCCTCGGGGCTGCGGCACAGTTCGCGGCGTTCCACCTCGACCTCGGCGCGGGCCAGTTCACCCTGGGAGGCGACCGAGGTGTACTCCCCCGCCGCCATCGAGAAGGCGCCGCCGGCCAGGCCGGCCAGGCCGGTGATCACGACGGTCTTGGGCGTGGCGTCGCTGCCGACGACGCCGGCGATCAGCGCGAAGTTGGAGACCAGGCCGTCCATCGCGCCGAACACGGCCGGGCGCAGCCAGCCGCCGCCGATGTCGCGGTGGGTGTGGTCTATGCCGTCCTGGTGTCCGAGGGCCGGGGCACCCGTGCTGTCGGCGGCTGTGTCGGTGGTCTTCAAGGTCGTTCGGCCCTCTCGTCACGCTGGGGCGACGACGCTACCGTTTCGGCCGGACCCGCCGCCGGCCAGGAAAGGCTGTCCGAACCCGGAGAGGCTGCCCGAACCCGCAGGTGGAAGCGGGTCGGGGCAGCCTCGGGTAGAGCGGGGTCAGCCCTTGTCGGCGGGCTTGCGCACGACCGATGCGGCGGGCTCGGCATCCGTGTCCGCGCCGGGGTCGGCGTCGGTCGCGGCCTCGGCCGGCCCACCGGGTTCGTGGTCGGCGCTCTCGGCATCCTTCACGAGCTTCACGGGCTTCGTGGCTTTCGCGTCCGCCGCGTCCTCGGTGCCCCCGGTGTCCTCGGTCGCCTTCGCCTTCTCGGCCTTCTCGGCCCCGTCGGCGTCCTCGTCCTCAGCGTCCTCGTCCATCCCGCGGTCGTGCCCGCGCAGCGTGGCCGGGTCCTCGCGGCCGGGGTGCTTGCGCGCCGAGATCCAGATGTAGGCGAGCGCGCCGGCGAACACGACGATCGAGGTCCAGTTGTTCAGGCGCATGCCCAGCACGTGCTCGGCGTCGTCCACGCGCATGTACTCGATCCAGAACCGGCCCACCGTGTAGCCCGCGACGTAGAGCGCGAAGGCGCGGCCGTGGCCCAGTTTGAACCGGCGGTCGGCCCAGATCACCAGCGCCGCGACGCCGACGCACCACAGCGACTCGTACAGGAACGTCGGGTGGAAGGTGCCGGCCTGGCCGGGGTCGATCACGTTGTGGTCGCCGTCGATCTTCACCGCCCACGGCACGTCGGTCTCGCGGCCGTAGAGCTCCTGGTTGAACCAGTTTCCCCAGCGGCCCACGGCCTGGGCGAGGACGATGCCGGGGGCGAGCGCGTCGGCCAGCGCGGGCAGCGGGATGCCCCGGCGGCGGCAGCCGATCCAGGCGCCCACCGCGCCGAGGGCGATCGCGCCCCAGATGCCGAGGCCGCCCTTCCACACGGCGAACGCCTGCATGGGGTCGCCGCCGTCGCCGAAGTACGGCCCCGGCGTGGTGATGACGTGGTAGATGCGGCCGCCGACGAGGCCGAAGGGCACCATCCACACGGCGATGTCGCCGACCGTGCCGGGGCGACCGCCGCGGGCGACCCAGCGTCGCTCGCCGAGCCAGATCGCGAGGACGACACCGAGGATGATGCACAGCGCGTAGCCGCGCAGCGGGATCGGACCGAGGTCGATCTGGCCGCGGGAGGGGCTGGGAATGAATGCGAGGTCCATGGCGGGTACGACGCTACCGGGTGTGGGGGCGAACGTGTGCGGGCGGGCACATGCGAACGGGCGCGACACCGGAAAATGTGGTGTCGCGCCCGTTCGATGTGCGACGGACGGTGACTACTTGATCGCTGCCAGGATCTGGGCGCGCACCTCGTCGGGGGTGGCCAGGCCGCGACCCTTGACGATCAGGTCGATGGTCTTGCCGTTGATGCCCGCGGTCGGGGTGCCGGTGACCGGGGTGTCGCCGATCTTGGCGTTCTGGAACGCGTCCTCGACCTTGTTGACCCAACCCGCGACGCTCAGGTCGTTGACGCAACTGTCGAAGGTCGGCGAGCGCAGGCCCTCGACCTTGCCCGCGAGGTCGAGCAGGTAGGAGCGGCTGCCGAACTTGTCGTCCAACTCGTCGGGCTGGTTCGCGAAGAGCGTGTCGTGGTACTGCGCGAACTTGCCCGCGGTCTGCGCGCAGCCGGCGGCGTTGGCCGCGTACTTGGAGCCGTTGCCGCCGAGTTTGCCGTCCAGGAAGGACGCGATGTGGTAGTCGATCTTGATGGTGCCGGCGTCGGCCATCTGTCGCAGGGTGGGGCCGAGGGCCTTCTCCACCTCGTGGCAGATCGGGCAGCGGAAGTCCTCGTACATGATCAACGAGGGGGCGTTGGGGTTGCTGCCCACCGAGATGCCCAGGCCGTCCGCGGACAGGTTGGCGGGGGCGCTGAACGGCTTGGCGAGCGCGTCCTTCCAGGGCCCCTTCTTCTTGTTGGTCTTGGACATGCCCACGACCACGCCGATGATGGCGACGACCGCGAGGACGGCCACCACGGCGCCGGCGATGACGATGACGCGCTTGCGCTTGTCGATCGCCTGTTGGCGCGCGCGCTCTTGGGCCATGCGCTCGCGCGCGGTGCGCTTGCCTTCGGAATTCTTCGAGCTCACGTGATCTCAGGGCCTTTCGGTTCCCGGGTTCCGGGGTTCGGGTTCGCGTCCCCGCGGTACTCGTCCGCGTCGGCGTTCCGCTCGTCCTCGTCCTGGTCCGGGTCCTCGTCGTCCGCGTGGTGGTCGAGGTAGGACTGCTCCTCGGGGAACAGCCAGGCGTCCGCGGACAGGCGGGTTCGGGGGAAGACGATCAGCCAGATCGCGAGCAGCATGAAGCCGCAGTCCCGCAGGATCTCCTCGAGGTACGCGGTCTTGTCCGGCTCGACCGGGCCGCCGCCGCCGAAGCAGCCGCAGTCGATCGCCAGGCCGCGGGCCCAGGCCTGGGCGATGCCCGCGATGAACACGAGCAGGAGCAGCGCGGACAAGGACGCGACCAGTCGGGTGCCGAGCCCGATCACCAGGAGCAGGGCCAGGCCCAGTTCCAGGTAGGGCAGGGCGTAGCCGACCGGCTCGACGAGGTTGTCGGGCAGTACGTCGTAGCCCCGGACCGCGTAGGCGGCCTGGTCGGGGTCGAGCGCCTTCTCCCAGCCGGCGTATGCCCAGACGAAGGCCAGGCCCAGTCTGGCGGCGAGGCCGATCCAGGGCGCGATCGCGCGCAGTTTCGCGGGCGGGCCGCCTGTGGCGGTGCCGTTCGCGCCGGCCGTCGTGGTCGTCACAGGGCCACCGGCTCGATCGTTTTGCTTCCCAAGGTCTGACCTCCGTCACGACAGGTGAGGTGCGGGGACCCCGGTCCGGTTCTCCCCCGCACCCCGGACCGGCACATGTCCTGTCTAACCGGCGGAAGGTGCTTGAGGTTCCTCTCCGAGCGCCGCCTTACCACTACCGGGGTTCTCCAGGCGTTGGTCGAGCAGTTCACGAAGGTTGTCGGGCGAACGCATGGCCGAGTTCCCGCTGTCGAGAATTTTTCCGTCCACCGCGATGGCGGGCGTGGCCGAGACGCCGGAGCTTTCGAACGCGGTTTCGGCGGCACTGACCCACGCGGCGTTGGCGTCGGTGTTCACGCACGTGTCGAACGCCTCGCCGCGCAGGCCCGGGACCTGGTCGGCGAGTTCGAGCAGTCGCGCGGCGGTGTAGCCGTCCTCGGATTCCTCGGGCTGGTTGGTGAACAGCACCATGTGGTAGGCGGCGAACTTGCCCGCGTCCACCGAGCAGCGGGCGGCGTTGGCGGCCTTGACGGAGCCGGTGCCGCCGAGTTTGCCGTCCAGGAAGGAGGCGATGTGGTAGTCGACCTTGATCTTCCCGGCCTCGGCGTAGTCGGCGAGCAGTGGGCCGAAGCCGGTCTCGAAGCGCTTGCAGAACGGGCAGCGGAAGTCCTCGAACACGGTGACCGTCACCGGCGCGGAGGCGCTGCCGACCCGGATGACGCCGTCGGGTCGCACGGCGGCGGGCAGCGTGGCCGGGTCGACGGCGCGGATCGCCGACTTGGGGCCGGTCGCCGAGTTGTTCTCGCCGGCGTCGTCCTTGTCGTCGTCGCCGGTGGTGAGCACGACGCCCAGGACCGCGGCCAGGACGGCGGCCACGAGCACGCCGACGACGGCCAGGATGACGGGTGTTCGATTGGTCCTGGGGTTGGCGCTCAACGCGGGTTCCTCCGATGCGGGTGGGGGCGGGCATGGCAACGGCCGCCGCGGGAGTGCTGCGGCGGCCGTCGTCCAGCCGGTTCACATTTTGGCGTGTTTTTACACGGGATGGATGATTTCCGAGGGTGTCAGCGGCGTACGCCCTCGGCGAGGTCGGCGGCGAGGGCGCGGACGGCGTCCAGGCCGGCCTGTTCGTCGGGCGCGTCCAGCAGGGCGCGCACGAACGCGGAGCCGACGATGACGCCGTCGGCGTAGGCGGCGACCTCGGCCGCCTGGGCGGCGGTGGAGACGCCCAGGCCGACACAGACCGGCAGGTCGGTGGTCTTGCGGGTGCGCGCGACCAGGTCGCCGGCCGCGGAACTCACCGAGGTCCGGGCGCCGGTGACGCCCATGACGGACGCGGCGTAGACGAAGCCGCCGCAGTGGCGGGTGGTGTAGGCGATGCGTTCGTCCGAGGAGGACAGCGCCACCAGGAAGATCCGGTCGAGGTGGTGCCGGTCGGTGGCGGCGATCCAGTCGTGCGCCTCGTCCGGGATCAGGTCGGGGGTGATCACCCCGCTGCCCCCGGCCGCGGCGAGTTCGCTCGCGAACCGCTCGACGCCGTAGCGTTCGATCGGGTTCCAGTACGACATCACCAGCGTCGCGGCGCCGGTCTCGGCGACGGCGCGCACGTTGTCGATCACGTGGTGGGTGTTGGTGCCGTGTGCGAGCGCGTGTTCGACGGCGCGCTGGATGACCGGGCCGTCCATCTGCGGGTCGCTGTAGGGCAGGCCGACCTCGATGATGTCGCACCCGCCCTCGACCATCGCGCGCATCGCGGCGGCGGAGCCCTCGACGGAGGGATAGCCCGCCGGGAGGTAGCCGACGAGTGCGGCGCGGTTCTCGGCGCGGGCGGCGGCCAGCACCTTCGTCAGCCTGGTGGTGGTGTCGGTGCCGGTCACGACTGCTCCGCTTCCGCGTCGAGGAGATCGAAGTACTTGGCGGCGGTGTGCATGTCCTTGTCGCCGCGCCCGGAGAGGTTGACCAGGATGGTGGCGTCCGGGCCGAGTTCGCGCCCGACCTCGATCGCGCCGGCCAGGGCGTGCGCGGACTCGATCGCCGGGATGATGCCCTCGGTGCGGCACAGCAGCCGGAACGCCTCCATCGCGGGGGCGTCGTCGATCGGCCGGTAGGTCGCCCGGCCGGTCTGGTGCAGCCACGCGTGCTCGGGCCCGACCGCCGGGTAGTCCAGGCCGGCCGAGATCGAGTGCGATTCCATGGTCTGCCCGTACTCGTCCTGGAGCAGGTAGGTGCGCGCGCCGTGCAGGACGCCGATCGAGCCGCCGGTGATCGAGGCGGCGTGCCGGCCGGTCTCCACGCCGTCGCCGCCCGCCTCGAAGCCGTACAGGCGCACGCCCTCGTCGGGGATGAACGCGTGGAAGGCGCCGATCGCGTTGGAGCCGCCGCCCACGCACGCGCAGACCGCGTCCGGCAGCTTGCCGGTCAGGTCGAGCACCTGCTGTCGGGCCTCCACCGAGATGACCTTGACGAAGTCGCGGACCATCGCCGGGAAGGGGTGGGCGCCGGCGGCGGTGCCGAGCAGGTAATGGGTGTTGTCGACGTTGGCGACCCAGTCGCGCAGCGCCTCGTTGATCGCGTCCTTGAGGGTGCGCGAGCCGATCGAAACCGGGATCACCTCGGCGCCGAGCACGCGCATCCGGGCCACGTTCAGCGCCTGGCGCTGGGTGTCGAGTTCGCCCATGTAGACGACGCAGTCGAGGCCGAGCAGCGCGCACGCGGTCGCGGTGGCCACGCCGTGCTGGCCGGCGCCGGTCTCGGCGATCACCCGGGTCTTGCCCATGCGCTTGGTCAGGATGGCCTGACCGAGCACGTTGTTGATCTTGTGCGAGCCGGTGTGGTTGAGGTCTTCGCGCTTGAGGATGATCCGCGCGCCGCCGGCGTGTTCGGCGAAGCGGGGCGCCTCGGTGATGATGCTCGGGCGCCCGGCGTAGTCGCGCAGCAGGCCGGCGAACTCGGCCTGGAACTCCGGGTCGTCCTTGGCCTTCTCGTAGGCGGCGGTCAGTTCGTCGAGGGCGGCGATCAGTGCCTCGGGCAGGAAACGCCCGCCGAAGACGCCGAAGTGGCCGGAGGGGTCCGGCTGTTGGGCAGTGCTGGACATGCGAGGTCCTTGTCGGTGTGGCATGCCGTGCGGACGGCACGTTGCTGACGGTGGGTCAGGAAACGTGTCGGCGCCATCGGCTGCCCGGCACCTGGCCGGGCTCGCAACCGATCACATAGCGCACCCGGCGGCCGCGGACCCGCCGCGCGGGCGCGCGGCAGCCACGGGGCTTGCAGCCCCTGGCCAGTCGCGGATCCATGCTCATCGCCGCACGCGCTCTCAGCCGCGCCCGTGCCGGATCGCCGGGTGGGCGCCCGCGGCGACCAGGTCGGCGACCGAGCTGCGCGGGTCGCGACCGGTGACCAGGGACTCGCCCACCAGGACGGCGTCGGCGCCGTTGTTGGCGTACGCGATCAGGTCGTGCGGGCCGCGTACGCCGGACTCGGCGATGCGCACGCACGAGTCCGGGATCAGCGGGGCGATCCGGGCGAAGTTGTTGCGGTCCACCTCGAGGGTCTTGAGGTTGCGCGCGTTGACCCCGATCACGGTGGCGCCGGCGTCGAGCGCGCGGGCGGTCTCCTCCTCGTCGTGGACCTCCACGATCGTGGTGAGACCGATCGAGCGGGACCGCTCGATCAGCGAGATCAGCGCGTTCTGCTCCAGGGCCGCGACGATCAGCAGGGCGACGTCCGCGCCGTGTGCGCGGGCCTCCCAGAGCTGATAGCTGGTGACCATGAAGTCCTTGCGCAGGACCGGGATGTCGACCGCGGCGCGGACCGCGTCGAGGTCTTCGAGCGAGCCGCCGAATCGGCGCTGCTCGGTGAGCACGCTGATCACCGAGGCGCCGCCGGACTCGTAGTCGGCGGCCAGGCCGGCCGGGTCGGCGATCGCGGCGAGTGCGCCCTTGGAGGGGCTGGAGCGCTTGACCTCGGCGATGACGGCGATGCCGTCGCCGCGCAGGATGCTCTCCGCGTCGCGGGGTGCCGGCGCCTGGGCCGCGAGTTCCTTGATCTCGTCAAGGGATACGCGGGCCTGTCGTTCGGCGAGGTCGGCGTTGACACCGTCGATGATCTCGTCGAGAACGCTCACGCCCTACATCCCCTCGTTTGTCCGGAGAACCTGCTCCCCCGGCTCTTCGATGGTATAGGCCGATTCGAACAGACCCGTCCACGCCGCACCGCCGAAGAGGTGGGGGCAGCATACGGCGTCGCACGGTGGGTCCGTGCGCACGGTCCGGCCGGCGGAACCGCCGGCGATCACTGTGCGTCAGGGCGCGAGCGCCGCACCGAAGGGCAGGTCGCGGACGATCCAAAAGAGCAGCACGACCACCAGCAGAGCCCGCAGCGGGCGGGGGTCGGCGAGCGCCCGACGCGGGCGCGCGCGGGCGGTGCGCACCGCCCAGCGCAGCCACAACACGCCGATCAGCGGGAACAGCGCGACCGCGAGCGCGTTGTAGCCCAGCGCGGCGGGCAGGTCGAGGTGGGTCAGCGCGTGCACACAGCGCAGGCCGCCGCAGCCGGGGCAGGGCAGGCCGGTGAGCAGCAGGTAGGGGCACGGCGGATAGTGGCCGCTCTCGCGCGGATCGACCAGCCCCACATAGGCGGTCGCGGCACCGAGCAGGGCCAGGCTCACGGCCGGCAGTCCGAGGTTGCGCAGCCGGAAGCCGGTGCTCGGCGCGGGCGGGGCGGGGGTGTTCACCGACCCATTGTGCGGTCCGGACGCACCGTCAGAGGTCACCCAGCGTGTCTTTCCAGCCGAGCAGGAATACACCCACCATCCAGGTGGTCCAGAAGATCACGCCGAGCAGCACCGTGCCGATGGTCCAGTTGCGGGCCCGCAAGGAAGCGAGCCGGGCGCCCGCGACGTCGCCGCGCTGCCAACGCTCGTTGACACTGGTGGCCGCGAGCAGCGCGGGCACGCCCGCCAGGAAGCAGCAGAAGACCGTGGCCACGACCGCCCACGCGAGGTAGTTCTCCGGCGGCCCGGGTGGCGGTCCGGCGGGCGGCGGCGTGGTCGGCGGTCCATAGGGCATGGCGTGCCCGAACGGTCGAGCCGGCGCGTTCCACTCCCGCGTCCGATCCGGCCGCTCCTCACCGCCTCCGGAAGCCCCCGGATAGCCGTAGGCCACATTCCCCCCTAGGCACAACGCCGCACCGGCGAGCCCACCCTAGAACAGCCCCGGGCCCGCCACACCAAACCCCAACCACCGCCCGAGCCAACCGACGCCCGAACCGGCCCGGCAGGCGCTTGAGCCCACATCAGCCCGGCCGGCGCCTGAGGCCAACCCAAGCCAACCGAAGGCCCGAGGTCAGCCGCACATCAGCCCGGCCGGCGCCTGAGGCCGACCCGAACCGACCGAACGCCCGAGGTCAGCCGAAAACCAGCCCGGCCGGGGCCGAACGTCAGCGCCGCGCAGGAGCCGTGCCGAGACCACCCATCCGCATGCCCGCACCGGCGACGCACCCCACCAAAACCACAACCGCACCGACCCAGAACAACATCACGTTGGCCGCGATCATCGCGACGCCGGAGATCGTGCAGCCGATCAGCGCCAGTATGGTCACGGTCCAGGCGGCGGGGGTACTGCCGTGGTTTCCGGCTTGCGACGACATCGCTCAACTCCTTCGGCTTCACATTCACACGCTTGTGCGCGGCTGCCGCGACACCGTCCTGGGCGCCGCGATCACAACCGCGCGAGTCTTATTGTCACCCGTCGAGAGCAGTGCTCAGCGCGTGGGGTCCTCGCCGCGGTCGAGCGCGTTCCACAGATCGGCGTTGCGGACCGGGCCGCGCTTGACGGCGGCCGCCTTGCCGGCGGGGGCCTCGTAGCGGTTGGACATCCCGGGCCAGCGCCGGCCCCGAAGCACCACGAACAGACCGGCCAGCAGGATCAGCGCACCGCCCACGGCCGCGAACCACGGCCAGATCGTGTGGCTGACGTCCACCGCGCGAACCCCCTCGACGGCCGCCTTGCCCGCCGCCTCGGAGTTCACCGCCGAGGTGTCGCCGGCACCTTGCACGGCCAACACCGTGACCCCGAGCCCGGCCAGCGTCACCAGCACGCCGATGACGGTTCGCCCGATCGTGCGGGTGGCGAGCACCGCGAGGCCGCCGGCCAGGCCGAGCAGCGCGAGCGCGGAGCCGGCCTTGTTGATCGTATTGCCGCTCGCGTGCACCGCGATCCGCGAGCCGTGCACCGGCGCGGTGCCCTCGGCCCACGTACGCCCCGCCGCCGAGAGCACCACGGCCGCGCCGACCAGGGCCAGCAGCACCGCGACGGTCAACTCCCGGCGGGCCGCCCTGCGCTCCCGCGACGCCGCCGCGTCCGCCGTATCGCCCGCGCCGGCCGCGGTCGCGGGCTCCGCGATCGCTCGGTCGTCCGTCTCGGTGCCACTGCGCGCTGCGCCGGCCTCGGTCCTCGCGTCGGTCATGTCACCAGCATGACCCACGCCGCCGAACGGCTTGACCCGGGGCGGGTCGGCGCGGTCCCCCTGCCATCCCGGACGAGGCCCGAGCCGGGCCCGAGAACCAGCCCCGGCCGGTTCGAGGACGAACTCCTACCGGGTCCCGAGACCCGCCCTATACCTCGTGCGCCGGCGTCAACGTCCCCGCGATGGCGATCGCGCGCAGCACCGCCGCCGCCTTGTTGCGGCACTCGATGTCCTCGGCCTCGGGCGAGGAGTCGGCCACCACGCCCGCACCGGCCTGGACGTACGCCACACCGTCGCGGATGAGCGCGGTGCGGATCGCGATCGCGGTGTCCAGGTCGCCGGCGAAGTCGACGTAGCCCACACAACCGCCGTACAGCCCGCGCCGGGTCGGCTCGAAGTTCTCGATGATCTCCATCGCGCGCGGCTTGGGCGCGCCGGAGAGGGTGCCCGCCGGGAAGCACGCGGCGAACACGTCCAACGCGGTGCGCTCCGGGGCCAACTCGCCCACCACGGTGGACACGATGTGCATCACGTGGCTGTACCGCTCGACCGACATGAAGTCGATCACCTCGACCGTGCCGGGTGCGCAGACCCGGCCCAGGTCGTTGCGGCCCAGGTCGACCAGCATCAGGTGCTCGGCGCGTTCCTTCGGGTCGGCGAGCAACTCCTCGGCCAGGTCGGCGTCCTGCTGGGGGGTGGCGCCGCGCGGGCGGGTGCCCGCGATCGGGTGCAGCATCGCGCGCCCGTTCTCGACCTTGACCAGCGCCTCGGGGCTGGAGCCGACCACGTCGAAGCCGCCCTCGGCGCCGCCGTCCGGGCCCGGCAGCCGGAACAGGTACATGTACGGACTGGGGTTGGTCGCGCGCAGGATCCGGTACACGTCCAGCGCGCCGGCCTCGGTGGGCATCTCGAAGCGCTGGGACAGCACGATCTGGAACGCCTCGCCGGCCCGGATTTCCTCCTTGGCCGCCTCCACCGCCTTGCGGTAGGCGGGTGAGCCCCACGGGCCGACCGCCTCCGCCGGCGCGGCGCGCTCGAACGAGGCCGCGGCCAGTCCGGTCGGCCGGGCCAGGTCGGCCGTCATCGCGTCGAGCCGGGCCACCGCCGCGTGGTAGGCCTCGTCGACGCCGGACTCGCGGTTGTCGTGGTTGATCGCGTTGGCGATCAGCAACACGCTGCCGTCCGCGTGGTCGAGCACCGCGAGGTCGGTGGCCAGGAACATCATCAGTTCCGGCACCCGCAGGTCGTCCACGGTCGCGTCGGGCAGCCGTTCCAGCCGGCGCACCACGTCGTAGCCGAGGTAGCCGACCATCCCGCCGGTCAGCGGTGGCAGTTCCAGGCCCGGGACGCCGTGCGGGGTGTGCAACGCGGCCACGGTGGCCCGCAGTACCTCCAGCGGATCGCCGTCCACCGGCACGCCCACCGGCGGGGTGCCCAGCCAGCGGGCCCGTCCGGCCGCCTCGGTGAGCACCGCCGCGCTGCGCACGCCCACGAACGAATAGCGGGACCACGAGCGGCCGTTCTCGGCGGACTCCAGCAGGAAGGTGCCGGGCCGCTCGGCGGCGAGTTTGCGGTACAGCCCGACGGGGGTGTCGCCGTCGGCCAGGAAGCTCCGGGTGACGGGGATGACCCGCCGGTCGCGCGCGAGCGCCCGGAAGGTGTCGAGGTCGGGGGTGACGGTTCCGGTGGTCATGGCGTGCGCAATCTCCCGGGCAGCGAGGTCGGGCGGAGCCGGGGCCACGCGGGCCCGGGGTCGGCGGCGGTCAGTCGGAGACGGGCAGGACGTCCGCGTCGAAGCACGTGCGGTCGCCGGTGTGGCACGCGGCGCCGGTCTGCTCGACCCGCACCAGCACGGCGTCGCCGTCGCAGTCGAGCGCGACCGAGAGCACCTTCTGCACGTGGCCGGAGGTGTCGCCCTTGACCCAGTACTCCTGCCGGCTGCGGCTCCAGTAGGTGCATCGGCCGGTGGTCAGCGTGCGATGCAGGGCCTCATCGTCCATCCAGCCGACCATCAGCACCTCGCCCGTGTCGCCGGCCTGCGCGACGGCGGCGATCAGGCCGTCGGGGTCGCGCTTGAGGCGTGCGGCGATGGTCGGGTCGAGGTCGGACGGCCGCGCGGGCGGGTGGGTGGCACCGGTCATGCGCGCATTGTCGCAGACCCGCGCGGGCCGACCGGTTCGGTGTTCACAGGCCGGTACGGGCCGTACGCAGGGTGTCGATCGCCGCCGGGTCGCCGTCCAGCTCGACCCGGGCCCGGTCCTTGCGGCCGAACAGGTACAGGAGCAGTTCGCCCGGGTGTCCGCTCAGGGTCACCACGGGCGTGCCCTTGTGGATGGTCCTGGGCTGTTCGTCGGGTCCGGTGTCGGTGCGGCGCAGCGCCACGCCGACCGGGACGCCGCGCAGCGCGATCCGCGAGGAGCCGACGGCCCGCTTCCACAGGATCTCGGTGAGCGCGGGGTCCAGTTCGCGCGGCTCGGCGCCGCCGGGCTGCGCGCGGCGCACGTCCTCCAGGTGGATGAAGTACTCCATCGTGTTGGCGGCGGCGTCCACACCGGGGATGCCGAACACGGACAGCCGCGGCGGGCCGTCGGCGACCAGGCGCACGGTCTGTTCGTACGGCTTGGCCGCCTGCCGCAGCCGGACCTTCTCGGTGTGGCCGGCGAGCGCCTCGAACATGATGCCCGGCGCGGAGTCGGGGCGCCGCTCGCGGATCACCAGGTGCGCCGCGAGGTCGCGGGTGGTCCAACCCTCGCACAGGGTGGGCGCGTCCGGGCCGAGCACGCGCAGGAGTTCGGCGAGCGCGGCACGTTCGGTGCGGGCGTGGGAAGTCGGCATGTGCCGATCCTTCGGCCCGCACCGGGCGCGGTCAAGGGGGCGCGGTCACGGGTGTGCGGTCACACGTGTGGGGTCGGGGCATGCGGTCGGAGCGTCCCGTCGGCGGTGCGGTCACGGCGACGCGGCGATCGGCGCGGAGTCCTTGGGTTGGTCGGTGTTCTGTTGCGTGCTCATCCAGCGCAGCGCGTCCGGCAGGACCGCCTGCCAGGTCTTGAAGTTGTGCCCGCCGGTGGGCAGGAGCAGCGTGTCCACCTTCAGCGGCGGTTTGGCCAGTCGCTGGAACTCCTTGGTGTCGGCCAGGTTCGGCTCACCGCTCTCGCTGCTGGTGAGCAGCAGGCTGACGGGTGGCATCGGCATGTTCTTCAGCCGCCACATCAGGTCGTGCTGGTTGCGGTACGCCTTGCTGCCGCCGTACAGGTCGCCGGTGTCGCCGTCCATCGGCGCGCCGTAGTCGGCGGACAGCGCGACGCCCGCGCCGATCCGGTCCGAGTGCAGCATCGCGAGCTTGGCCGCGCAGTAGCCGCCGGTGGAGTCGCCGAGCATGCCCCAGCCGCGCGGTCCGGGGGCGACCCGGTAGGCCTGGCTGATCGCCTCGGGCAGGTCCTGGCTGAAGAACATGCCCACCTGCGGCCCACCGGGCACGTCGGTGCACTCGGTGTCGCGGGCGACGCCGACGCTCGGTTTCATCATCACGTAGATGGTGGGCTGGACCCGGCCGGCGGCGATCTCGGTGGCGGCGAACTTGGGCAGTTCCAGGCGGGTGACCAGGTTGCGCTCGTTGCCGGGGTAGCCGGTGAGCACGACCACGACCGGGAAGCGCCGGTCCTTGTACTGGGCCTGGAAGTACTGCGGCGGCAGGTAGACCAGCGCGGCCGTGCCCAGCCCGCTGCGTCGCCCTGCCACGTCCACCTGCATGATCTGGCCCGCGGCCTGCGGGTTCTTGCCCTGCGGGACGTCTATCGTCTCGGTCCCGTTCTCCTTGACCAGCTTGGGCACGTCACCGGGACCGTTGGTGCCGAAGTTCACCACCGGCTTGCCGGTGTGCCCGAGCAGGTCGTCCCAGGTCGTGTAGAAGACGAAGTAGCGGTTGCCGATCACCGCGACGGTGGCCATCAGCAGCACCTGCGTGCTCAGCAGGATGCCGACCCGTCCCAGGATCGGCAGTACCCCCTGGCGGGACAACTTCGGCCAGAAGTACACGGCGGCCGCGGCCGCCGCGAAGGCGACGACGCCGAGCAGGATTATCAGTTTGAGGCTGGTCAGGCCCACAGCGGCGTCCTCGGTCCTATGGATCATGGTCAGGGCACGCCCGTGGAGACGAGACCGGCCCGGGGTTTGGTTGCGGATGCCGGCGACACTCCGGCACGGCCGGCGGGGAACGCCCGAAACAGGGTGACATGCGGGAAAGGTGCGGTCCAAGCCGAGCCGGGTGCGTCGATCCTGATCGAACCGAGGTCCGCGCCGGGGAATCCGGGCCGTCCGACGTGCCTTGTACTTTCATTGGACAACCATCCTTCGAGAGCCCCGTTCGCGGCGGCCGGATTCCCGTGAAAGTGAGCCCCGTGGCGGACAAGGTCGTGCTGCGACAAGGACTGCGCGTCATCGGTGTGGCGATCCGCGAGGAACCGCGGATCTTCGCCGCCGCGGTGGGCGCGAGCGCGGTGTACGGCGTGATGACGGTCGGCTCGGCCCTGGTGCTGGGCCGGGTCACCGACGAGGTGATCATTCCCGCGTTCCGGGACGGGCGGACCACGGCCGGTGCGCTGATCGGCGCGTTCGCGGCGGTCTTCGGCATCGCGCTGCTCAAGGCGTTCGGCGTGATCGGGCGCCGCCTGTGGGCGGGTGTGATGCAGTACCGCCTCCAGGCCACCTACCGGCGTCGGGTCACCCGGCAGTACCTGCGGCTGCCGCTCGCGTGGCACCACCGCCACCCCACCGGGACGCTGCTGTCCAACGCGAACGCCGACGTCGAGGCGGCCTGGAATCCGGTCGCGCCGCTGCCGATGGCCACCGGCGTGGTGGTGATGTTGTTCGTCGCGGCGATCTCGATGGTGCTCACCGACTGGGCGCTCGCGCTGGTCGGCTTCGTGATCTTCCCGGCGATCGCCCTGCTCAACGTGATCTATCAGCGCAAGCAGGGCCCGCTGGCGATGCGCGCGCAGGAGTTGCGTGCCGACGTCGCGGAGATCGCGCACGAGAGCTTCGACGGCGCGTTGGTGGTCAAGACGCTGGGCCGCGAGACCGAGGAGACCACCCGCTTCGCCGCCGCGTCGCGCGAGTTGGCCGACGCGAACATCGCGGTGGGCCGGGTGCGGGCGCTGTTCGACCCGATCCTGGAGGCGCTGCCCAGCTTCGGCGTGCTGCTGGTGCTGGTGGTCGGCACAGTCCGGGTCTCGCACGGGGACCTGGCCCCCGGCGACCTGGTCCAGGTGGCCTACCTGTTCACCCTGTTGGCCTTCCCGGTCCGGGCGATCGGCTGGCTGCTGGGCGACATGCCGCGCTCGGTGGTCGGCTTCGACCGGGTCAAGGGGGTGCTGGAGGCCGAGGGCGAGCACGCCTACGGGGCGATCGAGGGCGGCGACGCCTCTGCCGGTCCGGCCCGCCTGCAGGCCCGCGCGGTGCGCTTCGGCTACACCGACGACACCGACGTGCTGCACGACGTGGCCTTCGACGTCGAGCCCGGGCGCACCATCGCGGTCGTCGGCCCGACCGGGTCCGGCAAGTCCACGCTGGTCTCGCTCCTGGTGCGCCTGGTCGACCCGGTCGACGGCGCGATCCTGCTGGACGGCACCGACCTGCGCGACTATCGGCGTGGCGGGATCGCGGCCACCGCGGCGCTGGTGCCGCAGCAGGCGTTCCTGTTCGACGACAGCGTGCGCGACAACATCACCCTGGGCCTGGACCTGGACGACGCGGCGGTGCAGGAGGCGCTGCGGATCGCCCAAGCCGACTTCGTCACCGCGCTGCCCGAGGGCCTGGACACCCAGGTGGGCGAGCGCGGGACCACCCTCTCCGGCGGCCAGCGCCAGCGCATCGCGCTGGCCCGGGCGCTGGTGCGGCGCCCGCGCCTGTTGGTCCTGGACGACGCCACCTCTGCGGTGGACCCGCGGGTGGAGGCGGCCATCCTGCACGGGCTGCGCGACGCGGGCCCCGCGACGGTGGTCGTGGTGGCCTACCGCAAGGCCACCATCGCGCTCGCCGACGAGGTGATCTACGTCGAGGGCGGCCGGGTGCTCGACCGCGGCCCGCACCACGAGTTGCTGGACCGCTCGGTGGGCTACCGCCGACTGGTCAACGCGTACGAGCGCGCCGCGCGCGAGGGCGCGGACGAGGATCTCGACATCGACGTCAGCGAGGCCGAGGAGGCCACGGCTTCATGAGTATCGCCACCGTCACGGCCAAGGCGCCCGAACCCGAGCCGAAGGCCGCGTCGCGGATCGGCGCCGACCCCGCGTCGACCCGGCCGACCGAGTCCGGATGGAGCGTGCTGCGCCGGGGCCTGCGGTTGACCCCGGAGTTCACCGAGGGCTGGATCGTCACGCTGTTGCTGGCCGTGGTGGGCACGGCCGGCCGGATCGTGGTGCCGCTGGCCGTCCAGCAGACCATCGACCGGGGCCTGCGCGCCGACGCCGGCCCGGACCTGACCGTGGTGCGCACGATGGCCGCGCTCGCGGCGCTGGCGGTGGTGGTCACCGCGGTGTCCGCGTACGCGATGAACGTGCGCCTGTACCGCACCAGCGAGCGCGGGTTGTCCACCCTGCGGGTGGCCGCCTTCCGGCACATCCACGACCTGTCCACGCTGCACCAGCAGTCCGAGAAGCGCGGCTCGCTGGTCTCGCGGGTGACCGGCGACGTGGACACGATCAGCCGCTTCATCCAGTTCGGCGGTCTGCTGCTGATCGTCAGCGTCGGGCAGATCGCGCTGGTGACGGTGCTGATGTTCGTCTACTCGTGGCAGCTCACGCTGCTCGTGTGGGTGTGCTTCGCGCCGCTGTACTTCTTCATGCGCGCGGTGCAAAAGCGCATCGCCGCCGCCTACTCGCACGTGCGGGTGGCCATGGGCCGGATGCTCGGCGCGATCGCGGAGCCGGTGGTGGGCGCCGCGATCGTGCGCGCGCACGGCATCGAGGACCGCACCGCGCGTCGGATCGACGCGTCGGTGGACGCGCACCGGGACGCGCAGACCCGCGCCCAGTTGTTCGTCGCGTTGACCTTCCCGATGGGCGAGTTCGTGGTCGGCCTGGCCAACGGCCTCGTGGTGGTGGTGGGTGTGTGGCTGGGCATCGACGGGCAGCTCAGCGTCGGCGAACTGGTCGCCTTCCTGTTCCTGGTCACCCTGTTCGTGGGCCCGGTGCAGATGGGCGTGGAGATCCTCAACGAGGCGCAGAACGCGCTCGCGGGCTGGCGCCGGGTGCTGGAGGTGCTGGACGCGGAGCCGGACATCGCCGACCCGGGCGACGCGGGCGAGGAACTCCCGCGCGGCCCGGTCGAGGTCGCCTTCGACCACGTCTCGTACGGGTACCCGGGCGGGCCGCGGATCCTGCACGACGTGGACGTCACGCTCGCGCCCAGGACGAGGATCGCGGTGGTCGGCGAGACCGGCTCCGGCAAGACCACGTTCGCCAAGCTGCTCACCCGCCTCGTCGACCCGGACGAGGGTCGGGTGCTGCTGGACGGCGTCGAACTGCCCCGGGTGCGCTTCTCGTCGCTGCGCGCCCGGGTGGTGATGGTGCCGCAGGAGGGCTTCCTGTTCGACGCCACGCTGCGCGAGAACGTGCGCTACGGCCGGCCGGACGCGGACGACGCGGCCATTCGCACCGCGTTCACCGACCTGGGGTTGGCCGATTGGTTGGCCGGGCTGGCCGCGGGCCTGGACACCCCCGTGGGCCAGCGCGGCGAGTCGTTGTCGGCGGGCGAGCGGCAACTGGTCGCGCTCGTGCGGGCCTACATCGCCGATCCCGACCTGCTGGTCCTGGACGAGGCGACGTCGGCCGTGGACCCGGCCACCGAGGTACGGATCGGGCGGGCCCTGGACGGGCTGACCCGGGGCCGCACCGCGGTGTTCATCGCACACCGGATGTCCACCGCCGAATCGGCCGACGAGGTGCTCGTGTTCGACGCGGGCAAGCTGGTCGAACGCGGGCCGCACACCCGCCTGGTCGGGGCCGGCGGGATCTACTCGCGGCTGCACGCCTCGTGGACGGCGCAGCAGAAGACGTCGCGCTGAGCCGAGCCCGGTCTTGGGCCGGTCGCCCCCGAGGGTCGGACGGGCCGTGCGGCCCCGTCCGGCCCTCGGGTCCGTTCGCGGTCCCCTGCGGTCCTATCGCAGGGGCGCCGTCAGCTTCTTGGTCTCGTCCACGTAGGACACCAGGCACTGCACCTCGCGGTCGCCACTGATCCAGCCCGATTCCTTCGGGTAGATGTAGAGCCAGGTCAGCTGCTCCGCCTCGGGTTGGCGGGCGATCACGGGTTCGGCGATCGGCTTGCACACCGCGGACGCCTGGGTGTCCATCGCCGCGTCGCCGGGCCAGGTGCCGTCCGGCAGCGCGACGTTCCGGACGTGCTGCCCGTCGTGCGGCGCCGTGCACGCGACCTTGTCCACGTCCGTGCCGACGGCCGCGAACGAAATGCAGTCGCCCGGGCTGAGCGGGACCTTCTTGACCGCGACGCTGCCGTTGGAGTTGGTCGCCTGGGGCGTGACGGCCCGGGTACTCGGCGGCTCGCTCGACGGCGGCTCGGGGGTGTCCGTGGGCGGCGGAGTGCTCGCCGGCGCGCTCGTGCGCCCGGTCGCGGTGTCCGCCGGGCCGGCCTTGTCGCCCTTGTCGTCGTCCCCGCCCAGGCTCAGCACCAGGGCGATCACGCCGCCGGCGATCACCAGCGCGACGACCACCACGATCGCCACCACGCGCCCGCCGCCCCGCCCGCCGGAGGGGCCGCCGGGACCGCCCGGGCCGTAGGGCGGTCCGCCTCCGTACGGTGGGCCGCCACCACCGTACGGAGGGCCGCCGCCGTAGGGCGGGCCGCCGATCGTCGGACCGTCGTAGGGCGACGGCGGGTTCGTGGGCGGCGGCCCCGCGGGGCCGCCGGGATAGCCGCCCGCACCGCCGCCGTACCCGCCCCCGCCGTAGCCGCCGGAACCGTGGTTGCCGCCCGGGTATCCGCCGGGAGTGCTCATCACGTCGATCCCTCCCCCAAGGGCCGGGCGCTCGGGTCAGCGCAGTGGCTTGGTGAGTGTCTGCCCCGACTTGTACTTCGCGATGCAGGTCACCTTGCGGCGACCGATGTCCCACCCCGGCTGCTTGGGGAAGGTGTAGGTGAAGGTGAACTGCGAGGCGTCGGACCGGCCGCTGAGCGCCGTGCTCATCGCGGGCGTGCACTTCGACTCGGTCTGGTCGGTGATCGCCGCCTCACCCGGGTAGGTGCTGCCGGTGAGCTCGTAGGTCAGGAAGACCTCGCCGGTGTGCGTGCTGTTGCAGGACGTCTTGTCGATGGTGCCCGACGTGGCGTCCAGGGTGACGCAGTCGCCCTTGGACAGGTCCACGTACCGGACCTCCGAGGGCAGGTCCGGGTCGGACGTGCCGGACGTGGTCCGCGGCGGGGTCGGGCGGCTGGTGGTCGGGCGGCCGGTGGGGGTGCTCGGCGCGCTCGTGCTGCTCGTCGGCTTGGAACTGGACGAGGTGGTCGCGCTGTTCGTGGGCCCGGCCTTGTCGTCCTTCTTGTCGTCCCCGCCCAGCACCACGACCAGCGTGGCGATGATGCCACCGACCACGACGATCGCGGCGATCACCACGGCGATCAGCGGGCCCTTGCCGGAGCCGCCCTGGTTGGGGCCGGGCGGCATGCCGCCGCCGTAGCCCCCGCCCCCGTAGTTTCCGGGGTACTGCGGTCCGCCGCCGGCCCCCGGGTACTGCGGCGCGCCGCCGTACGGGTTTTGCGGAGGCGGATACTGCTGCCCACCCTGTGGGTACTGCTGCCCGGGGTACGGCTGGTTGCTCGGATAACCCTGGCCGGGTTGCTGCCCGTAGCCGGGGTAGCCCCCCTGTCCGGGTGATGGCGGCATCGTCATGTGCCTAGCCTGCCCGATCGGGTGAACCCACCGCTCGGCCGGGCCCAACTACTTGACTCCGGGTCAGATGATCGTTGTGGGACCGGAATCCTTCCGTGACCCGATTTCGCGTCTGCCGGCCGGAGTCCGCGCCGGCGGCGCCTCACGGTCGGCGGCGAAACGCTCCGCTCACGAGCGCCAGGAGCACCCCCAGGAGCATCGCGCCGCCACCGGCGGCGAACACGACCGAGGGGCCGTGGGCCGACGCGAGCATGCCGCCGACGGGGTACAGCAGCGGGATCAGACCGACCCCGAACAACATCTGGAGCGCGGTCACCCGACCCAGCGCGCCGGGCGCGCACGTGGTCTGCACCAGGGCGCTCCCGGCACCGCCGACCACGCCGGTGCCCACACCCAGCGCCACCGCGCACGCCACGCCCGCTCCCAGGCCGGGCGCGTAGCCCAGGCCGACCAGACTCGCGGCCATCACGACCATCCCCACCGGCAACACGAGCGCCGGGCGCGGCACCCGGCCCGCGACGGTCAGTGCCAGCGCGCCGATCGCCGCGCCGATCCCCCACGCGCCCAGCACCACGCCCATCCCGCCCGGCCCCCAGCCCGCGTCGTCGGCAAGCAGCACGATGCCGATGTTCATCGGGATGGTGAAGCCCAACTCCATCAGCGCGGTGACCGCCAGCAGCGGCCCCAGCACCCGATGCCGGACCACGTACCGCAGGCCCGCACGCAGGCCCAACTCCGGCTCCTCCTGCCCCGGTTCCGCCTCGGGCGCGGGTCCCGGACGAAGCCGCCACAGCAGTGCGAGGGAGAGCGCGAACAGCGCCGCGTTCAGTGTGAAGGCTGCCTTCGCGCCGCCCATCGCCAGCGCCGCGCCGCCGATCGGCGCGGACACCACGGTGGCCACCCGCTGGGACAACGAGCGCATGCCCTGCACCCGGACCAGTTGCGTACGCGTGGTCAACCGCGCCGGCAACGCGCCCACGGCGGGCATGAACAACGCGTCCACCGCGCCGAACAGCAGCGCGATCAGCACCAGCAGCCCGATCCCGGGGCTGCGCGCGAGCACCGCGAGCGCGGCGACCAGCATCACCGCGCAGCGCACCAGGTCGCTGCCGAGGACCACCCGGCGCGGTCCGTACCGATCCGCGATCGCTCCGCCGGGCAACATCAGCAGGGCTCGGGGCAGCGATCCGGCGGCCAGCACCCACCCGGTCTGCGTCGCGTCGCCGCTGCGCACCGCCGTCCAGGACAGCGCCAGGAACCAGATCTGATCGCCGATCAGCGACGCGGTGTAGGCGCCGAGCCAGGCCAGTACGCGCGGGTCGCGATGGGCGAGCCGCGGTGTCGCGCCGGCGGTCCCGGTGATGGCCATGCTCGTCCCCGTTCCCGTGTGTGTGCGGTGCGTGCGGTCTGTGCGGCGCCGACGGCGCGTGGCGGGCGGCGTCCAGGGGCTCCCGCCCCGTCCGCGGATCACAGCCGGTAGGGGAAGCCGCGGTAGTAGATCTCCACGTGTTCCGCGCCGGGTGTCTCGCGGTCGCGGTAGCCGTCCACGAGGTCCTGGATGGCACCCGCGAGTTCGCGCAGTTCGGCGGCGGTCAGCCGGAGCGTGGGGGCGCCGCTGAAGGCCGCGCCGGCCCACTCCGCCCCCCACACCTGCATCTCGTCCAGGAAGCGCCGGTAGCGGTCCTCGGACTGCGAGCCCAGCACCCGCGCGATGCTCGCGGACAGGTCCCGGCCGACCCGGTCCTCGGCGAAGTCGCCGAACGAGAAGGTGAGGTCCTCGACCACCTTCCACCAGCGCTCGCGCCCGTCCTCGGCGTGCTCGGGGTCCTCGACCACGAAGCCGTGGCCGGCCAGCGTGCGCACGTGGTAGCTGACCAGCGCCGGCGTCGCGTCCACCCGCTTGGCCAGCATCGACGCGGTGGCCGGACCGCCGGCGTGCAACATCCGCAGCAGGCTGATCCGCAGCGGGTGGGTGAACACCTTGAGGGTCTGTACGTCCTTGATCATCCGGCGCGCCGGCGGCTGCTCGCTCATGAGCCCACCGTAGATCCGAAGGAATCTTTTCGCAATGAATCTTTCGAAAGAATCCCTTCGCATTCGGTCACGAAAAAGCCGACCGCGGGTGCGGTCGGCTCCTCGTGGCCCGCCCGTGCTCAGCGCACCGAGTGGCCCGTCGCCCGCAGCACGTCCTTGACCTGCGGGATCCGCAACAGGCCGAAGTGGAACACGCTCGCCGCGAGCACCGCGTCCGCGCCCGCGTCCACGGCCGGCGCGAAGTGCTCCAACGCGCCCGCGCCCCCGGAGGCGATCACCGGGATGCCCACTTCGGCCCGGACCAGTCGGGTCAGCTCCAGGTCGTAGCCGTCCTTGGTGCCGTCCGCGTCCATCGAGTTGAGCAGGATCTCGCCCGCGCCGAGCTCGGCCGCCTTCGCGGCCCACCCCACCGCGTCGATGCCGGTGCCGGTGCGCCCGCCGTGCGTGGTCACCTCGAAGCCCGGCGCACCGTCCCGGCGCCGCCGCGCGTCCACCGAGAGCACCAACACCTGCGAACCGAACCGGTCCGCGATCTCGGCGATCAGCTCGGGCCGTTGGATGGCCGCGGTGTTCACGCCCACCTTGTCCGCGCCCGCCCGCAGCAGCTTGTCCACGTCCTCGACCGCGCGCACCCCGCCGCCGACGGTGAGCGGGATGAACACCTGCTCGGCGGTGCGCCGGACCACGTCGTACGTGGTCTCCCGGTTGCCCGAGGACGCGGTGATGTCGAGGAAGACCAGTTCGTCCGCGCCCTCGGCGTCGTACACCCGGGCCATCTCGACCGGGTCGCCCGCGTCCCGCAGGTTTTGGAAATTGACGCCCTTGACCACCCGGCCGGCGTCCACGTCCAGACACGGAATCACCCGTACGGCCAACGTCACGAGGCCCTCCCCCGGTACGCGTCCACCTCGACCTCGACCAGCATCCGCGAGTCGATCAGCCCGGCCACCACGACCATCGTCGCGGCGGGCCGGGTCTCGCCGAACAGCTCGCCGTGCGCGCGGCCCACGTCGTCCGAGTCGCGGGCGTGGGTGATGAACATCCGGGTGCGCACCACGTCCGCGGCGCCGAGCCCGAAGTGCGCCAGCGCGTCCAGCGCGATCGCGAACGCCGCGAGCGTCTGGTGGTGCGGGTCGCCCTCGTGCGCGAGGTTGCCCTCGACGACCGCGGTGCAGCCCGACACGTGCACGTAGTCGCCGACCGCGACGGCGCGCGAGTACCCGAAGGTCTCCTCCCACCGCCCGCCGGACGAATACCGCTCGATATTGCCCGAGTTGTCACTGCCCAAATTGTCACTGCCCGTCACCGGGACACCGCCTCCAACGCCTCTTCGAGGGTGAACGCCTGGGCGTACAGCGCCTTGCCGACGATCGAGCCTTCCACACCCAGCGGCACCAGTTCGGCGATGGCGCGCAGATCCGCCAACGAGGACACCCCGCCCGAGGCCACCACCGGGCGGTCCGTGGCCGCGCACACGTCCTTGAGGAGTTGCAGGTTCGGGCCGGTCAGGGTGCCGTCCTTGTTCACGTCGGTGACCACGTAGCGCGCGCAGCCGTCCGCGTCCAGGCGGGCCAGCGTCTCGAACAGCTCGCCGCCCTCGCGAGTCCAGCCGCGACCGGCCAGCGTGGTGCCGCGCACGTCCAGGCCGACCGCGATCCGGTCCCCGTGCCGGGCGATCGCCGAGCGCACCCAGTCCGGCGTCTCCAGCGCGGCGGTGCCCAGGTTGACCCGCCGGCAGCCGGTGGACAGCGCCGCCTCCAGCGACGCGTCGTCGCGGATGCCGCCGGACAGCTCGACCTGGACGTCGAGCCGGCCGACCACGTCGGCGAGCAGCTCGCGGTTGCTGCCCTTGCCGAACGCGGCGTCCAGGTCGACCAGGTGGATCCACTCGGCGCCGGCGCTCTGCCAGGCCAGGGCGGCGGTCAACGGGTCACCGTAGGAGGTCTCCGACCCGGCCTCGCCCTTGACCAGGCGGACGGCCTGGCCGTCGGCGACGTCGACGGCGGGCAGCAGTTCGAGGCGGTGGGTCTGGGTCATGACGGTGGGGATCCTCAACAGTTCGTACGGACGATGCGTTCAAGGGCGCGGCGCGAACACGGCACGGCGGGGACTTGCGAAAGAGCGGGCCTACAGGGTCGCGAGCCAGTTGCGCAGCAGTTGCGCGCCGGCCTCGCCGGACTTCTCCGGGTGGAACTGGGTGGCGCTGAGCGCGCCGTTCTCGACGGCGGCCACGAACGGCGTGCCGTGCGTGCTCCAGGTGACGTCCGGCGGGATGTGCGGGCCGTCCTGGACCACCGGCATCTCCCACGTGCGCACCGCGTAGGAGTGCACGAAGTAGTACCGAGTGTCCGGCGTGACATCGCGGAAGAGCACGCTGTCCGCGGGTGCCTCGACGGTGTTCCAGCCCATGTGCGGCACCACCGGGGCGGCGAGGCGCTCGACCGTGCCGGGCCACTGCGCGCAGCCCTCGGTGGCCACGCCGTGCTCGACGCCGCGCGCGAACAGGATCTGCATCCCGACGCAGATGCCCAGCACCGGCCGGCCGCCGGCGAGTCGCTTGTCCACGATGGTGTCCCCGCGGACCGACTTGAGGCCCTGCATGCACGCGGCGAACGCGCCCACGCCGGGCACGAGCAGTCCGTCGGCGTTCAGCGCCGCCTTGTGGTCGGCGCTGATCTCCACGTCGGCGCCCGCGTGCGCGAGCGCCCGCTCGGCCGAACGCACGTTCCCGAAGCCGTAGTCCAGGACGATGACCTTCTTGGGCACGCGGCTATCCGATCTTCAGGACGCCGGCCGCGATCGAGAAGAACGCGCCGACGGCGAGCAGGGCGATCACACTCTTGGGCAGGCCCTGCTTGACGAACGAGATGCATCCGCCGACCAGGAACAGCCCGAAGACGATCAGGACCATCGCGCCGGTGCTCACAGCGCGCCCTTGGTGGAGGGGATCACGCCGGCCCGGCGCGGGTCGAGCACGCACGCGTCGGACAGCGCCCTGGCCAGCGCCTTGAACTGCGCCTCGACGATGTGGTGCGCGTTGCGCCCGTACGGCACGTGCACATGCAGGCAGATCTGCGCCTGGGCGACGAACGACTCCAGGATGTGCCGGGTCAGCGTGGTGTCGTAGTCCGGGCCGATCATCGGCGCGATGTTCTCCGGCTCCGAGTGCACCAGGTACGGCCGGCCGGAGAGGTCCACGGTGACCTGCGCGAGCGCCTCGTCCAGCGGCACCGACGCGTCGGCGAACCGGCGGATGCCCTTCTTGTCGCCGAGCGCCTGGCGGAACGCGGCGCCGAGCGCGAGCGCGGTGTCCTCGATCGTGTGGTGCGCGTCGATGTGCAGGTCGCCGCGGGTCTTGACGGTCAGGTCGAACAGGCCGTGCTTGCCGAGCTGATCGAGCATGTGGTCGAAGAAGCCGACGCCGGTCGCGACGTCGACCTTCCCCGAGCCGTCCAGATCGATTTCGACCTCGACGGAGGTTTCCTTGGTGGCGCGTTCGACGCGACCGATTCTTGCCATGGCGGTGATTCCGACTTTCTCTCAGTCCTTCAGGACGCGGCGCATCGCATCCAGGAAGGCCGTGTTCTCGGCGTCCGTGCCGGCGCTCACGCGCAGCATGCCGGGGACCCCGTTGTCGCGAACCAGGACCCCGTGTTCGAGGATCCGCGCCCAGACCGCGTGCGGGTCCTCGAATCGGCCGAACTGAACGAAGTTGGCGTCCGAGGCGGTCACCTCGCAGCCCAGCGCGCGCAGTTCGACGACCAGCCGGTCGCGCTGCTCCTTGAGTTCGCGGACGTAGCCCAGCAGCGTGTCCTCGAACTCCAGGCAGGCCAGCGCGGTGGCCTGGTTGACCGCCGAGAGGTGGTACGGCAGCCGGACGAGCTGGACCGCGTCGACCACGGCGGCGTCCGCCGCGAGGTAGCCCAGGCGCAGGCCGGCCGCGCCGAACGCCTTGGACATGGTCCGGGTCACCACCAGGTGCGGCCGGCCCGCCAACAGCGGCAGCAGCGACTCGGTGTGCGCGAATTCGACGTACGCCTCGTCCACGATCACCAGCGAGGGCCGCGCGGCCTGCGCGGCGTCGTACACCTTCTCGACCACCTCGCCGGCCAGCGCGGTGCCGGTCGGGTTGTTCGGCGAACACAGGAACACCACGTTCGGGCGGTGTTCGGCGATCTGCGCCGGCGCGTGTTCCGGGTCGATCCGGTAGTCCGCGTCACGCGAGCCGGAGATCCACCCGGTGCCGGTGCCGCGCGCGATCAGCGCGTGCATCGAGTAGGACGGGTCGAAGCCCAGCGCGGTGCGCCCGGGGCCGCCGAAGGCCTGGAGCAGTTGTTGGAGCACCTCGTTGGAGCCGTTCGCCGCCCACACCTGGGCAGGGCTCAGCGGGTGGCCGCCGGTCCGGGTCAGGTAGGACGCGAGCGCGGTGCGCAGCTCGACCGCGTCCCGATCCGGGTAGCGGTTCAGGTCGCGCGCGGCGACCGCGACCCGCTCGGCGATCCGGGCCACCAGCGCGTCCGGCAGCGGATACGGGTTCTCGTTCGTGTTGAGCCGGACCGGGACGTCCAACTGCGGGGCACCGTACGGCGACTGACCGCGCAGTTCGTCGCGGATCGGCAGGCTGTCCAGGTCGGTCACCGGCCCTCCTCCCACGCCGCGAGACCGGCCACCTCGCCGGCCGCGAACCGGGCCCGCACCGCCGCGCCGTGCGCGGGCAGGTCCTCCGCGTCGGCGAGCACGCTCACGTGCTCGGCGACGTCGGCCAGCGCCGCGCGCGAGTAGTCCACGACGTGGATGCCGCGCAGGAAGGACTGCACCGACAGGCCCGAGGAGTGGCACGCGCAGCCACCGGTGGGCAGCACGTGGTTGGACCCGGCGCAGTAGTCGCCGAGCGAGACCGGCGCGAACGCGCCGACGAAGATCGCCCCCGCGTTGTGCACCCGGGCCGCGACGTCGGCCGCGTGCGCGGTCTGGATCTCCAGGTGCTCGGCGCCGTACGCGTCCACCACCCGCAGGCCGTCGTCCACCGAGTCGACCAGCACGATGCCGGACTGGCGGCCGGCCAGCGCCTCGATGACCCGCTCGCGGTGCCTGGTGGCGTCCACCCGTACCTTGAGCTCCTCGACCACCGCGTCGGCCAGCGACGCGGAGTCGGTGACCAGGATCGACGCGGCCAGCGTGTCGTGCTCGGCCTGGCTGATCAGGTCCGCCGCGACGTGCCCGGCGTCCGCCGTGTCGTCGGCGAGCACGGCGATCTCGGTCGGACCGGCCTCCGCGTCGATCCCGATCCGGCCCTTGAGCAGCCGCTTGGCGGCGGCGACGTAGATGTTGCCGGGACCGGTGACCAGGCGCACCGGGGCGCACGAGCCCGCGCCGTAGGCGAACATCGCCACCGCTTGGGCGCCGCCGACCGCGTACACCTCGTCCACCCCGAGCAGCGCGCACGCGGCCAGGATGGTGGGGTGCGGCAGGCCGCCGAAGTCGGCCTGCGGCGGCGAGGAGACCGCCATCGAGGCAACGCCGGCCTCCTGTGCGGGGACCACGTTCATGATCACCGACGACGGGTAGACGGCGTTGCCGCCCGGTACGTACAGCCCGACCCGCTCGACCGGGACCCACCGCTCGGTGACCGTGCCACCGGGCACCACCTGCACGGTGACGTCCCGCCGGCGCTGTTCGCGGTGCACGATCCGGGCCCGGTGGATGGACTCCTCCAGGGCCGCTCGCACCTTGGGCGCGAGCGTGTCCAGCGCCGAGGCGATCGCCTCGGCGGGCACCCGGATGTCGCTCAGCCGCACACCGTCGAAACGCTCGGTGATCTCCACCAGCGCCTCGACGCCGCGATGACGCACGTCCTCGCAGATCGGGCGCACCTTCTCCAGGGCCGCCTCGACGTCGAGTTCGGCTCGGGGCAACACGTCGCGCAGTGCGGCGGGGCTGTCCAGGACAGCCCGCGAGGCGGGACCGCGCAGGTCGATACGGGAGATCACCTGCCCCAGTGTAGAGACGGTGCCGAATCGAACGTCCTCGCGTGTCGGACAGTGAGACACGCGATCATGGGGCACTCAGCAGCCTTCCAGTGTCGGGGGACCACGGATGAGCACACCGCCAGGACATCTGACCGCGATCGAGGCGCGCGTATGGGAGGCGTACCGGCGCGGCGAGCGGCTGGATCTGAGCACGGGTGTACCGGCCGACGACGACCCGCGCGCCGGCGCGGCGTGGGGCGCGGACCGCACCGTCCGGGCCCGGGTGCTGGCCCGGTTGCTGCTCCAGCCGCCGGACGCCGAGCCCGGCCACACCGCGGCGCTGCGGCTGAGCGGGGCCCGGATCGTGGGCGCGCTGGAATTGGGCGGCGCGCGCCTGGACGTGTACGTCTCCTTGATCGACTGCCGGATCGAGGACGAGATCGTGCTGAACGTCGCCTCGACCCGCACGATCATCCTGCGCAACTGCGTGCTCGCCGCGCTGTCGGGGCGCAACATGCGAGTGGACGGCGACCTGTCGCTGCGCTCCTGCGAGGTGGCGGGCGGCCTGCGGATACTGGACGCGCGGGTGGACAACGACCTGCGGATCGACGACTGCGTGATCGGGCCGGATCGGCACGGCGGCGCGCTGCACGGCAACGGCCTCCAGGTCGGCGCGGACACGTCGATGGACAACACGGTCTTCACCGGTCAGGTGAGTCTGTACGGCGGTCGCTTCGGGGGCCGGGTGACGCTGTACGGCTCGACCGTCGACCGCCCGGGCGAGTTGGCGATGGATCTCGGGCGGATCAGGGTGGAGCACTCGCTGCACCTGAGCGTGGGGTTCGCGGTGCGCGGTTCGATCCGGATGAACGACGCGCGCCTGGGTGGCGGCATCGTGCTCAGTCGGGCGGTGGTGTGCGCCGAGCCGGACGAACTGTTGACCATGTGGCGGGTGGCTGCGGAGGGCCTGCACATGGCCCTCGCGCAACCGCCGCGCGGGCGGATCGTGCTGGCCAACGCGACCTTCGGCACGCTGACCGACGCGCCGAACACCTGGCCGGCGCCCGGGGACCTGGACCTGTCCGGGACGCGGTACTCGGTGCTGCGCGCCGAACAGCCGATGAGCGTGGAACAGCGGGTGGACTGGGTCGAGCGCGGCACTCCGGAGTACACCCCGCAGCCGTACGACCAGCTCGCCGGCGTGTACCGGGCGGCGGGCGAGGACGAGGTGGCGCGGACCGTGCTGCTGGCCAAGCAGCGCCGGCGGCGCGCCGGACTGGGCCCGGCGGGCCGGTTGTGGGGCCACGTGCAGGACGTCGCGATCGGTTACGGCTACCGGCCCGCGCGCGCCTTCGGCTGGTTGATCGCGCTGATCGCGGTCGGTACGGCGGTCTTCGCGGCCGACCCGCCCGCGCCGCTCAAGCCCGGCGAGGCGCCGCACTGGAACCCGTTCTGGTACACCCTGGACCTGCTCCTGCCGGTGGTCACCCTGGGCCAGGACGCCGCGTGGAAGCCGACCGGCGCCGGGCAGTGGCTCGCGTACACGCTCATCCTGCTCGGCTGGGTGCTCGCCGGGGCCGCCGCGGCGGGCGCCACACGGGTGCTCAATCGCGCCTGAGATCAATGATCGACGCGGTCCGGCGGTCAGGCCCTACTCTTGGTCACCGTGACCGACCGGCTTCCGCTCTTCCCGCTCAACTCGGTGCTCTATCCGGGTCTGGTGCTGCCCCTGCACATCTTCGAGGAGCGGTACCGCACGCTGGTCCGGGACCTGGAGGTGCTGCCCCAGGCGGAGCAGCGGTTCGGGGTGGTCGCGCTGCGTACCGGGCGCGAGGTGGGCGACATCCAGGGCGATCCGCTCGACGTCCTGCACCCGGTGGGCTGTACGGCGGAGATCGCCACGATCAAGACGCACGAGGACGGCCGCTACGACCTGGTGGCCACCGGGGCGACCCGGTTCCGGCTGGTGTCCGTGGACGACTCGGGTCCGTACCTGTACGCCGAGGTGGAGTACCTGGAGGACCCGGTCGGCGAGCGGGCCGACGTGCTCGGTCTGGCCGCGACCCGGGCGTTCGCCGAGTACCAGCGTCGGCTGCTCTCGGCCCAGCAGCGCACCCCGATGAGCCTGCCGGAGTTGCCGGACGACCCGGTGGTGCTGTCCTACCTGGTGGCCGCCGCGGTGGTGCTCGACCCGCACGACAAGCAGCGGCTCCTGGAAGCCGAGGACGCGACCACCCGGTTGACCGCCGAGGTGGAGCTGCTGCGCCGGGAGGCGGCACTGCTGGACCGGCTGCCGTCGTTGCCGGCGGTCGAGCTGTTGCGGCAGAGCATCGAACCCAACTGACCGATCGAGGGGTCGCCGACATGGCGAAGGGCAGGAGCAAGGGCGGACAGGGCACGCCAGCGACGGTGGCGCTGACCCGCGAGGGCGTCACGTTCAGGGTGCACGCGTACGAGCACGACCCGAACGCGGCGTCCTACGGCGAGGAGGCCGCGTCCGTGCTCGGCGTCCCGACGGAGCGGGTGTTCAAGACGCTGCTGGCGGACGTGGACGGTGCGCTGACGGTCGCGGTGGTCCCGGTGGCGGGCCGACTCGACCTCAAGGCGCTCGCGGCGGCGGTCGGCGGCAAACGCGCGGCGATGGCGGACCCCGCCGCGGCCGAACGGGCCACCGGCTACGTGCTGGGCGGCATCAGCCCACTGGGCCAAAAGCGCCGACACCCCACCGTGCTGGACGACTCCGCCCTCACCCTGCCCACGATCTACGTATCGGCCGGCCGCCGCGGCCTGGAAATCGAACTCGCCCCCACCGACCTGATCCGCCTCACCACCGCAACCACCGCAAGCGTGAGCCGAACCTGACCCCCGACCTGAAACACCGGCCGGGCTGAACCCACCCCATGCGGCGCTCGACCACACCAGCCGCCGGCGCACTCGAGCCAATCAGCCCGGCCGGCGCCTGAGCACACCAGCCCGTGCGGCGCCTGAGCACAAACAGCCCGGCCGGCGCTTGAGGCCAAACAGCCCGTGCGGCGCCTGAGCACACCAGCCCGGCCGGCGTTTGAGGCCAATCAGCCCGGCCGGCGCTTGAGGCCAAACAGCCCGTGCGGCGCCTGAGCACAAACAGCCCGGCCGGCGCTTGAGGCCCAGCGGGCCGCAGGCCGGCCAACCCCGCCCCGGCCGGATTCAGCCCTTGTCCGAGTCCCGCTTGGTCAAATCCACACGCGGCAGAGGCGCAGCCGTGTGCGCCCAAGGAAAACCCTGCCCGCCCGGCGGAGAAGGCGGCCACCCGTACGGCCCCGGACCCGCCACCGGTTCCTCCCGATCCGCCGGCGCGAACCCCGCCGACAACCCCAGAAAGATCACCATCGACGCGATCGGCCACAACAGCAGCACGCCCTTGGCCTTGAGGTCGAGCGGCTGGTCGAACCGCTTGCCCAGCCCGATCCGCCGCACCTGCTCCATGATCCCGTCCGGCCCCAGCCGCACGCCGACCTTGAACGCCAGATAGGACCCGGCCAGCCCGCCGACGGTCAGCGCGAGCGCGGTGGCCACGCCCTGCCGGCGAAAGCGCCAGAACGCGAGCGGCGCCAGCACGATGCCCGCGATCACGCCGCACACCGCGAACCAACCGTCCAGCGCGATCGAGGTCTCGGTCTCCGGTGAGGTCTGGAAGACCCCCTCCTGCGTCGCGAGCAGCGGTACGCGCGGCGTGATCTGCTCCCAGATCAGGCCCACGATCGCCCCCACGACCAGGCACGCCGCGACCACGACGGCGAACGCCACCGCGTCGGCGCGATAGCGCCGCCACAACGTGGGGGGCGCCTCGGGCCCGGGCGCGAAGCCCACGTGCGCGCCCTCGGGCGAGGGGTAGGGGGCGAAATCCCCGGCAGACGTCATCTGGTCAGCGTCCCATGTGCGGATCGAGCCGGCGGGACGACCCCGCGCGGCGGTGTGTCTGGTGGTCGCGGCGACGAGGGCCGGAGCGCTACGCGCGGGTACTGCGCCGGAAGGACCACGTGGCCGACGAGAGCATCACCACGCCGACCGCCGCGCACACCGCGAGGTTGCCCGCCACCGCCGCCCAGTCCGGGTCGCCGTAACTGGCGATGAACGCGTCCACACCGTAGGAGGAGGGCAGCACATCGCGGGCCAACACGATCGCGTCGGGCATCCGGTCCTCGGGCAGCACGCCGAGCAGGAGCGCGGCGGACATACCCAGTTGGCCGAGCAGGGTGGCCAGTTCGGGACGCGGCGCGAGCAGGCCGAGCACCGCGCCGATGCCCGCCAGCGCCGCGCCGGACAGCGGCACGACCAGGAGCAGCACCCACAGGTTGGCCAGCGGCAGTTGGAACATGAGCGCGCCGATGACGGCGGTGGCCACGGTGCCGGGCAGCGTGAAGGACGCGTACGCGGCGGCGATGCCCAGCACCACCGCGGCCGGGCGTACCGGCAGGGTCAGGTAGTAGTCGAGCGCGTTGGCCGCGCGCAGGTTGCCGAAGTGCTGGGCGAGCAGGTTGAGCGCCACGAAGGCGACCACGAGCACGCTGGAGCCAGCGACCACCGCCTGGCGCGCGCTGTCGCTGCCGGTGTCCACCACGCCACGCATCAGGATCATGATGCCGACCGACTGGAACACCGCGACGAACAGCAGCGGGACCCGGGAGACCCGCACCCGGGACAACTGCGCGCGGTAGACGGTCAGCAGCCCCGCGCCGAGCGACGTGGCCGGGGCGGGTACCACCGCCTCGGCCGGATTCGCCGGCACGGCCTCGATGCTCGCTGCACTCACCGGTGTCGACACTCTCATCCCTTGACCAGTCCCTGGTGGCGCCCGCCGAGCGCGAGGTAGACGTCCTCCAGGCTCGGCGTGGACAGCGTGAAGTCGTCGAGCGCCTCGAACGCGGGCCCGGAGGTGACGCCGGCGAGCAGTTCGCGGGCCACCCCCGGTTCCATCCGGGTGCTCCACCGCCTGCCGGTGCGCACCGCGGTCTGCGCGAGCATGCTCACCGCCGGGTCGTCCATCGGCGGGTCGGCCCGCCAGACCAGATCGAGCCGCACCTCGTCGCCGACCATGGCCTTGAGTCCGCCGGGCGTGTCGCACGCGATCACCCGGCCCTCGTCGAGCACCGCGACCCGGTCCAGCACCGTCTCCGCCTCGATCACGTTGTGCGTCACCAGGAGCACGGTGGCGCCCTGTTCGGCCCGGCGGCGATCCACCGCGGCCCACACCGCGCGGCGAGCGACCGGGTCCATGCCGGTGGTCGGCTCGTCCAGGACCAGCACCGGGCGGGCGCCGACCAGCGCGGTGGCAACGCACGCGAGTCGGCGCTGGCCGCCGGAGAGCTTCTTGAGCGGTCGGTCCGCGATCGCGCCCAGGTCGAGTTCCTCGAGTACCGCGTCCCGCTCGGCCCGGGCCCGCGCGGCGTCCAGGGCGCGCAGCCGGGCGGTGGTCTCGATCGCCAGTGCGACGGTCAACTCGTCCAGCGCGCCGGACTCCTGACCGAGGTAGGCGACCAGCCGGGCGGCGATCTCGGGGCGGCGCACCAGGTCGTGGCCGAGCAGGTCGATCGTGCCGGTGTCCGGTCGCAGCAGGCCGGTGAGTTGGCGGACCAGGGTGGATTTGCCCGCGCCGTTGGGGCCGAGCAGGCCGAAGATCTCGCCGCGGCGCACGTCCAGGTCGATCGCGTCGTTCGCGGTCAGCACGTGCCGGCTCTTCCGACGCCCGGTGCGATATGTCCTGGTCAGCCCGCGCACCGTGAAGCACGGTTCGGCCCTCGCGCGCTCGCCGGGGATGGTCACGCTCCGCTCGTCCGTTCCGGGCAGCTTGTACATCCGACCCCGCGCGTCGTCCTGAAGGTGGTGGAGATGGCGTGCGACCCGCGTCGAGTGCGCGGCCGGGTGACACACGACGAGACGACTCTACGCGGTCCCCTCGCCCGCCCGGCCGCCCGCCTCCTTGGCGAGCAGCACCCGGGCCCGCTGCCACTGCTCGCGCGGGATCACCGCACGCCAGTCGATCGCCGCGAACGCGGCCTCGCGCTCCGGGTCCAGGCGGCGGCCGACCCGGGCGGCGGCCACCTTGAGCAGCGCGAGCGGCCGGCTGGGCAGGCCCACCCGTTCGACCTCCCGTTTGAGGTTGGGCCACCACACCGTCGCCGCGTCGGTCATCTCGTTCTCCGCCGCGCCCAGGCGGTGGAAGGCGGCGAGCCGACCGATCCCGCGCGCGATCACCCACTGCACCAGCGCGGCGAGGCCGAACAGCACCAGCAGCAGGATCCCCGCCGGCGGGAACAGAAACAGCAGCGGCAGGCCCGTCACGAGCAGGAGGTACTTGAGCAAAAACACGAACTCCAGCCGGCCCAGCACCACCTTGCCCGCCAGATAGCGGATCAGCAGCGCCGCCTGGCGCGGGGTCAACCGGGTGTCCACGTCCGGGTCGAACGCGGTCGCACCACCGGCGGCGGAACGTTCCGCCGCCGCCCGGGACGCGCTGCGAAAGCGTTGTCCGCGCCGCACCGCGCCGAATCCGGCCTTGCCGATCCTGGTCCACTTGGACATCGCGGGTCCTCCGTACGGTCCACTGCCTGACTCGCACGTTAGCGCCCCGCGCGGGCTGCGGTGGCCGGCGCGCGCGGGACGGACGCGTGGGTGAGCCCGGCCCGCTCGGGTACCGTACGGGTTTGACCACAAGCCCCCTAGGAGGCTCTCGACGTGGACGTGTGGCACATACTTCGCCCCTTGATCGTGCTCGTCTCGGTGATCGCCTTCACGGGTCTGGTGACCTGGGGAATGGCTCGCCTGGCCCGCGAAGTACAGACCCGCAAGCCGCTGACAGGACCCCTCTGGTCGATGATGCGGCGCGGCCGTGCGTCGATCGTGGCGACGCTCGGCACCTCGGTCCTGTTGCTCGCCGAACCCGCGGCGGCCCTGCCCGACAAGAGTCGCGGGATGGTCCGGCACATCCTGGTCCTCACCGTGATCGCCGCGTGCGCGTGGCTGATCGTGCACGCGGTCACCCTGCTGGTGAACACCTCGTTCGAGCGCTACGCGGCGAACGCGACGGACACCGGCCGGGTACGCCGGATCCAGACCCAGATCGCGTTGATCCGCCGGACCGCCGTGGCGATCGTGGGCATCATCACCTTCGCGGCGATGATCATGACCTTCCCGGGCATGAAGACCATCGGCACCAGCCTGCTGGCCTCCGCCGGTCTGCTCGGCGTGGTGGCCGGTCTGGCCGCGCAGAGCGCGCTGGCCAACCTGTTCGCGGGACTGCAGATCGCCTTCAGCGACATGGTCCGGATCGGCGACTCGGTCGTGGTCAACCAGGAGATGGGCACGATCGAGGAGATCACCCTGACCTACCTGGTGGTGAACACGTGGGACCAGCGCCGGATCGTCATGCCGGTCTCCTACTTCACCTCCCGGCCGTTCGAGAACTGGTCGCGCACCGACATCCGGATGACCGGCACCGTCTTCCTGCACCTGGACCACTCCGCGCCGGTCGCCGAGCTGCGCGAGGAACTGCATCGCATCCTCAAGGACACCGGGCTGTGGGACGGCCAGGGCTGGAGCCTGTACGTCACCGACACCACGCCGACCACGATCCTGGTCCGCGCCGTGGTGACCGCGCGCGACTCCGACGACCTGTGGACGCTGCGCTGCGAGGTGCGCGAGAAGCTGCTCGACTACCTGCGCTGCGAGCACCCGTACGCGCTGCCCCGGATCGCCACCGCGCCTGCGCCGCTGGGCAACGAGGCGGTCGGCCCGTACAGCGGCAACGGACGCTTCGCCAAGGCCCAGCCGGCCGTGCAGGTGCCCGCGCAGACCGGCCCGCGCAAGTACGTCGACCTGGCCAAGAAGCCTCAGTCGTTGGCCGCCGCGGCGGCCGCGGCCGAGTCGATCTCGCTGAGGAAGTCCGAGGCGATCGCCCAGGCGCGCGAGGCGGCCTCGCGGTCGTAGTCCGGCAGCTCCGGATCGGTGAACAGGTGGCCGGCGCCGCGGTAGCGGTGAATCTCCACGTCCGCGCCGGCCCGGCGCATGCCCAGGTACCACGTGCCGAGCCAGTCCTCGGTCTCGAACGGGTCGGGCTCGGCCACGTGCAACTGCACCGGAACCTCGGTGCGGGCGTCCTCGCGCAGGTCGGAGGTGCCGTGGAACATCAGCAGCCCGGCCGCCGAGGAGTCCGCGAACGCGGCGTTCTGGGCGATCGAGGCGCCGAGCGAGAAGCCCACGTAGACCAGCCCGGGACCGAGCCCGGCGGCCGCCTTCACGGCTCGGCGGATCAACTCGTCCGCGCCGATCTCGTCCTTGATCTCCATGCCCTCCTCGACCGACTCGGTGCGACGCCCGTCGTACAGGTCGGGCACGGTCACCTCGTGCCCGTCCGCACGCAGCCGCTCGGCCGCGGCGTGTACGGCGGGGCGCAGCCCATAGGCCGAGTGGAACAGCACGATGCGGGCCACGTGGGGGTCCTTCCGGGGACGGGATGCGGGAAACCATCGGACAAAGGGTCAACCGTACCGGGCGCCGACGCCGGGTTCAGCGCATGCTGCGCAGGTCCAGGCGGCGCAGCACCCGGTCGGCGGCGGCCGGGTCCACCCCGCGCCGGCTCCGGGCCGCGATCACCTCGCGGCGCGCGGCGGCGGTCATCTCCGCCTCGATCTCGTGCAGCAACTTGATCCGTCGGGAGCGTTCGACCACCGCGTCGGCCAACTCCTCGGTCGCGCCCTCCGGCCTGAGCTCGGCGAGCATCGCCTTCTGCCGGGCGCGCAGCCGCTGCACCATCTCGTCCGGGAGGTCGCGCTCCTCGTCCAGTTCGCGCAACCGGCCCAGCGCCGCCTTGGTCGCGGCGGCCACGATGGCGCGTTCGTCGCGGCCCTCCGCCTCGTCCTCCTCGGCGACCCCGAGCCGGCGCACCAGCCAGGGCAGGCTGACCCCCTGGAGCAGCAGGGTCACCACGATCACGCAGAACGCGATCGCGATCAGCCGTTGTCGCTCGGGGAACGCCTCGTCGGCGTCGGTGGTCAGCGGCAGCGCGAGCGCCAGCGCGATGGTCACCACGCCGCGCATGCCGGCCCACCACACCACGACGGTCTCGCGCGGGTCCGGGGTCTGCGTCTCGCCGGTGGTCGGCAGCCGGTTGTGCAGCCGTCGGGCCAGCGCCGCGACCGGGAACAACCACAGGCCGCGGACCACGATCAGCACCAGGACCACGGCGCCGGCCTCCCAGAACAGCCGGACCCGGTCGCCGCGCAGGTCGTGGAAGATCTCCCACATCTCCAGGCCGATCACGCCGAACGCGACGCCGGTGACCACCAGGTCGACGACCTCCCAGAACGAGCGCCCGGTGAGCCGGCCGACCACGTTGTCCGCGTCCTCGGCGACCGAGCCCAGGTAGAACGCGGTGGTCAGGACCGCGAGCACGCCGGAGCCGTGCAGTTCGTCGGCGACCACGTAGGCCAGGAACGGCACCAGCAGGGTGAGCAGGGTCTGCAGGGTGGGCTCGTCGAGCCGGCCGAGCAGCAGTCGACCGGCCAGGCCGACCGCGAAGCCGATCCCGACGCCGACCACCGCGGACAGCGCGAACATCCCCACCGCCTCGACCGGCGAGAACGTGCCGCCGACCACGGCCGCGACCGCGACCTGGTAGAGCACGAGCGAGGTGACGTCGTTGAAGAGCCCCTCGCCCTCCAGGATCGACACCAGGCGCCGGGGCAGTCTCAGGCTCCCGGCCACCGCCGTGGCGGCCACCGGGTCCGGTGGCGCGACCAACGCGCCCAGCGCGACCGCGGCCGCGAACGGCAGCCCCGGCACCATCGCGTTCGCCACCGCCGCCACCGCGGCCGTGGTGACCAGGACGAGCGCGACCGCGAGCAGCAGGATCGGGCGGGCGTTGGCGGCGAACTCGCGCCAACTGGAGCGCTGCGCCGCCGCGTAGAGCAGCGGCGGCAACAACAGCGGCAACAGCAGGTCGGGATCGATCCGCAGGGTCGGCACGAACGGCAGCCAGCCCAGCAGCACGCCGTACAGGGTGAGCAGCACCGGGAAGGGCAGCCGCAGTCGCCCCGCGAGCGGCACGACCACGACCGTGCCGAACATCAACAGGAACAGCAGCGTGAGCTGACCCACTCCGCCCCCAGACCGATCGACCGCGATTCGATCTTGGAGCGTTCCCCGAATCTCCGCCGATTCACCGATCCGCAGGCATCGGTGTCACGGCGTCGGCACAGGGTGAAGGGGGAGGATCAGCGGTCGGTGACCCGCTCCAGAGTCGCGGTCAGGTCGGCGGGGTAGCCGCTCTCGTACTGCACCCACGTGCCGTCGCCGGGGTGCTCGAAGGCCAGGCTCACCGCGTGCAGCCACTGGCGCTCCAGGCCCAGCCGCTTGGACAGCGTCGGGTCCGCGCCGTAGGTCAGGTCGCCCACGCACGGGTGCCGCAGCGCCGCCATGTGCACCCGGATCTGGTGGGTGCGGCCGGTCTCCAGCTTGATCGACAGCAGGCTCGCGGCGCGGAACGCCTCGATCGTGTCGTAGTGCGTGACGCTGGGCTTGCCGCCCATCACCACGGCCCACTTGTAGTCGTGGGTCGGGTGCCGGTCGATCGGCGCGTCGACGGTGCCGGTGTGCGGGTCCGGGTGGCCCTGGACCAGCGCGTGGTAGCGCTTGTCCACGGTGCGATCGCGGAACTGCTGCTTGAGCAGCGTGTAGGCGCGCTCGGACTTGGCGACCACCATCAGGCCGGAGGTGCCCACGTCCAGGCGGTGTACGACGCCCTGGCGCTCGGCCGCGCCGGACGTGGAGATCCGGTAGCCGGCCGCGGCGAGGCCGCCGACCACGGTGGTGCCGGTCCAGCCGGGGCTGGGGTGCGCGGCGACGCCGATCGGCTTGTCGATCACCACGATGTGGTCGTCGTCGTGCACGATCCGCATGCCGGGCACGGGTTCGGCGACGAGTTGCACGGGCCTGGGCGCCCCGGGCATCTCGACCTCGATCCAGGCCCCGCCGTTCACGCGGTCGGACTTCCCCGCCGCCCGGCCGTCGAGCTGCACCTTCCCGGCGGCGGCCAGCTCGGCCGCCTTGGTGCGCGAGAAGCCGAACATCCGCGAGAGCGCGGCATCGACCCGCTCGCCTTCGAGGCCATCGGGAACGGGAAGAGTACGGATTTCGGGCGAGCCGGGATTGACAGTCACGAGATACGAGTATGCCCGGCGTCCGGGCCGGACTCGACGGCGTGGTCGGCGCCGGCCGGGTCGACGGGCCGCGTGGACTTCGCCTCGGCCGGGTCGACGGCGGCCCTGGTGGCACCGGACGGCGCGTCGGCGACGCCCCTGCTCGTGCCGTTCACGGTCTCGGCCGACGTGTCGGTCGCGGTCTCGGTCGAGCTCTCGGTCTCGGTCTCGGTCGAGCCGGCGGGAGTCGGCTCGGCCGCCGCGTCGTCCTCGCCCGCCGCCTCGCCTGCCGCGTCGTCCTTCTCGTCGCCCTCCCGGGTGCCGTCCGGCTGCAGGCCCAGGAAGGACAGCAGCACGATCAGGCAGCCGCCGACCACGATCGCCGAGTCGGCCAGGTTGAAGATCGCGAAGTGCTTGGGCGCGATGAAGTCCACGACGTGGCCCTCGAACACGCTGGGCGCCCGGAAGATCCGGTCGGTGAGGTTGCCGAACGCGCCGCCGAGCAGCAGGCCCAGCGCGATCGCCCACGGAAGGCTGTTCAGCTTGCGCGCGAGCCGCAGGATCACCACGACCACGGCGCCGGCGATCACCGTCAGCACGATGGTCAGGCCCTGCCCCATGCCGAACGCCGCACCCGCGTTGCGGGTGGCCCGGAACTGGAGCCAGTCGCCGAAGATGTCGATCGGCGCGTGGTACTCGAGTTTCGCCACCACGATCAGCTTGGTGATCAGGTCGAGGGCGTACGCGAAGCTCGCCACGCCGAGCAGGACGAGGATGTATCGACGGGTGCGCGAACCGGCGGGCGCGGTCGGCTCCTCGCCGCCCGCCCCGCTCTCGGTCGCCCCGGTGTCCGGCTCCTGTGCGAGGGCCTGCGACTCCGCGTCATCCCGTCGTTCCGCTCCGGTGCCGATGGCTCGCTCCAGTCCTTCGGCGCGCCGCCGGCCGCGTGGGCGTTACCGGCGTTCTTCGCGCTGTTTGCAGGTCACACACAGGGTCGCACGCGGGAACGCCTGCAGGCGTGCCTTGCCGATGGCCGAACCACACGACTCGCAGGCCCCGTACGTGCCGTCGGCCAGGCGGCGCAGCGCCTTCTCCGACTGGAGCAGCATGCCACGCGCGTTGTTGGTCAGGGACATCTCGTGCTCGCGCTCGAAGTTCTTGGTCCCGGTGTCCGCCTGGTCGTCGCCCGCGCCCTCGCCGGAGTCGCGCAGCAGATCGGCGATGCCGTTCTCGGAGACCGCGATCTCGGCCCGAAGCTCGTGCGCGGTCTCGATCAGCCCCTCGCGCACCTCGCGCAGTTCCGCGTGCTCCCACGGGTCCTCACCGGGTCGCACCACATAGACCGTCGGTTCATGGAACCCGTCGGGCGGCGTCGCCAGCGTGGTCGTGGCCGTTGCAGTCACGTGTGCAGGTGCCTTCACGGTGCGTCCCGTTCCTCCCCGTACCGAGGCTCGCGGCGTCGCCGTCGTGGTCGCACGACGCGTCCGCCCGCCAGTCGCCTTCTCTGTATCCGTCATGGTCACGGCCCCCTTGTTTCGCTTAGGGATGGGTCGCCCCGGACAACCGGACGCGCCGTCCCGTCACTGATTGCGCCGGGGCGGCGACGTAAATCGGTTGTGCCCAGACGCAACCACGCTTATCCCTCTTCTACGTGTCCCGTTCGTTACCGGTTCCCGAGCGGATCGTTATGCACCCGGGGCGGGTGAAGTCGGAGGCACGACGACCCGTTCGGGTCGTACAATCCGCAGAGCGAGACGGTGTCGATGGGGACGAGTAGCGCCGCACGCAGCCATCAGCGATCCGGGGACGGTGTGAGCCCGGGGGTGTGCGCGACGTGAAGATCACCCCGGAGCTGTCGGAGGAAAGGTCGATGCGATCCCGGATCGGCCCGTAGAACCGGCCCTCGCACACACGAGTGGGTTGTGCCCGCCCCCGCGGCGCGCGGCCAAGAAGGGTGGTACCGCGGGACCGGCGCACGGCGGTCTCGTCCCTTCGGTAGGCACGCATCACAGCCCGCGGAAGGAAGCCACATGTACCGCCCGGTACCGGCGCAGGTCGACCTGCCCGCCATGGAGCACGAGGTCCTCGCGTTCTGGCGGGACAACGACATCTTCGAGCGCTCCCTCGAACAGAACGCCGACGGCCCGCGCTGGGTCTTCTACGAGGGCCCGCCGACGGCCAACGGCATGCCGGGCGCGCACCACATCGAGGCGCGCGTGTTCAAGGACGTGTTCCCGCGCTACCGCACCATGCGCGGCTACAACGTGCCGCGCAAGGCCGGGTGGGACTGCCACGGTCTGCCGGTCGAACTGGCCGTGGAGAAGCAGCTCGGCTTCTCCGGCAAGCCGGACATCGAGCGGTACGGGATCGCCGAGTTCAACGCGAAGTGCCGCGAGTCGGTGATGACCCACGTGGGCGCCTTCGAGGACCTGACCACCCGGATGGGCTACTGGGTCGACCTGTCCAAGGCGTATCGGACGATGGATCCCGAGTACGTCGAGTCCGTCTGGTGGTCGCTCAAGCAGATCTTCGACAAGGGCCTGCTGACCCAGGACTACCGGGTCGCGCCGTGGTGTCCGCGCTGCGGCACCGGGCTGTCCGACCACGAGCTCGCCCAGGGCTACGAGACGGTCGTGGACCCCTCGGTCTACGTACGCTTCCCGCTCACCTCCGGGCCGCTGGCCGGGCAGGCCGCGCTGCTGGTGTGGACCACCACGCCGTGGACGCTGGTGTCCAACACCGCCGCCGCGGTGCACCCGGACGTGACCTACGTGGTGGCCACCGACGGCGAGGAGCGCCTGGTGGTCGCCGAGCCGCTGGTGGCGAAGGCGCTCGGCGAGGGTTGGGTGGCCACCGGCGAGCGCTTCACCGGCCGGGAGATGGAACGCTGGGCCTACCGGCGTCCGTTCGACCTGCTGCCGCTGGAGGACGCGAACTTCGTCGTGCTCGCCGACTACGTCACCACCGAGGACGGCTCGGGTGTCGTGCACCAGGCGCCCGCCTTCGGCGAGGACGACCTCAGGACCTGCCGGGCGTACGGGCTGCCGGTGGTCAACCCGGTCCGCCCGGACGGCACCTTCGAGCCGGACCTGCCGCTGGTGGGCGGGCAGTTCTTCAAGAAGGCCGACGAGGCGCTGGTCGCCGACCTGCGCGAGCGCGGGCTGCTGTTCCGGCACCTGGAGTACGAACACAGCTACCCGCACTGCTGGCGCTGCCACACCGCGCTGCTGTACTACGCGCAGCCGTCCTGGTACATCCGCACCACCGCGGTCAAGGACGCGCTGCTGCGCGAGAACGAGCGCACCAACTGGCACCCGGACACAGTCAAGTGGGGCCGCTACGGCGACTGGCTGAACAACAACATCGACTGGGCGCTGTCCCGGAACCGCTACTGGGGCACGCCGCTGCCGATCTGGCGGTGCGACGAGGATCACCTCACCTGCGTCGGCTCACTGGGCGAACTGTCCGAATTGACCGGGCGCGACCTGTCCGGCCTGGACCCGCACCGGCCGTTCATCGACGAGGTGGTCTTCGACTGCCGGGCCAAGAGCGGCGACGGCGCGACGTGCGGCGGGCGGGCCGTCCGGGTGCCCGAGGTGATCGACGCCTGGTACGACTCGGGCTCGATGCCGTTCGCCCAGTTCGGCTATCCGTACCGCAACCGCGAGTTGTTCGAGCAGTCCTACCCGGCGCAGTTCATCTCCGAGGCGATCGACCAGACCCGCGGCTGGTTCTACACGCTGATGGCGGTCGGCACGCTCGTGTTCGACCGGTCCTCCTACGAGAACGTCGTGTGCCTGGGGCACATCCTGGCCGAGGACGGCCGGAAGATGTCCAAGCACCTGGGCAACACACTCGAGCCGATCCCGCTGATGGACCGGCACGGCGCGGACGCGGTGCGCTGGTTCATGGCCGCCGGCGGATCGCCCTGGTCGGCCCGCCGGGTCGGGCACGGCACCATCCAGGAGGTGGTCCGCAAGACGCTGCTGACCTACTGGAACACGGTCAGCTTCCAGGCCCTGTACGCGCGCACCGGCGGCTGGACGCCGAGCGCGAGCGACCCGGCCCCGGCCGAGCGCCCGCTGCTGGACCGGTGGTTGCTCTCCGAGCTGAACACCCTCGTGGGCGACGTGGACGCGGCTCTGGAGGCCTACGACACGCAGCGCGCGGGCAAGGCGCTCACCGCGTTCGTGGACGACCTGTCGAACTGGTACGTGCGTCGGTCCCGGCGGCGCTTCTGGAACGCGGAGCCGGCTGCCCTGGCCACGCTGCACGAGGCGCTGGAGACGGTCACCCGGTTGATGGCGCCGCTGGTGCCGTTCATCACCGAGCGGGTCTGGCAGGACGTGGTCCGTCCGGTCACCGCGGACGCGCCCGAGTCGGTGCACATGGCCGCGTGGCCGACGGCGGATCCGGCGCTGGTGCACCCGGAGTTGGGCCGGCAGATGACACTGGTGCGGCGCCTGGTCGAGCTGGGCCGGGCCACCCGCGCGGACTCCGGGGTCAAGACCCGGCAGCCGCTGGGCCGCGCGCTGATCGGCGCGGCGGGCTGGGAGAAGTTGTCCGGGGAACTGCGCGAGCAGATCGCCGAGGAGCTCAACGTGGTGTCCGTCGCGGCGCTGTCCGAGGCGGGCGGCGACCTGGTCGAGTACAGCGCCAAGGGCAACTTCCGCGCGCTGGGCAAGCGGTTCGCCAAGCGCACCCCGGTGGTGGCCGCGGCGATCGCCGCCGCCGACGCCGGGACGCTGGCCGCGGCGCTGCGCGCGTCCGGCACCGCCGTCGTCGTGGTCGAGGGCGAGGAGGTCGAGGTGGTGGCCGAGGAGGTCATCGTCACCGAGACCCCGCGCGAGGGCTGGACGGTGGCCGGGCAGGACGGCGCCACCGTCGCGCTCGACCTGACCATCACGCCCGAGCTGCGGCTCGCGGGCCTGGCCCGCGACGTGGTCCGGCTGATCCAGGAGGCGCGCAAGAACAGCGGCCTGGAGGTGTCCGACCGGATCCTGGTGTGGTGGGCCGCGGACGAGTCGGAGGAGACCACGTCGGCGCTGCTCGCGCACGGCGTCCAGGTCGCCGACGAGGTGCTGGCGACGCAGTTCACCCAGGGCTCGCCGGAGGACGAGGAGTTGTTCGAGCACGGCGACCCCGCGCTCGGTCTGCGGTTCTGGTTGCGCAAGGTGTGAGCCGACGGGCGGGGCGGCCCCGGCCGCCCCGCCCGAACCATCCCGAGTCGCCCGAAACGCCCCGAAAACCCGAGAAGCGCCCGTCCCCCCGGAGGGGGCGGGCGCTTCTCGGATGTGCCGACCGACGCTCAGTGGCCGGTCAGTTGTCGGGGTCCTCGTCGATCAGGAACCCGCGCATCGGCGACGGCTGCTGCATCTGCTGCGGCTGCGGGGCCTGCGGACGCACCGGCGACATCTGCTGCGTCATGGCCGGGCTCATCTGCTGCCCGATCGACGGCGTCATGGCCGGCGACATCGACGAAGGCTGGGACATCGACTGCGACATCGGTACCGGCGCGGACGACATGGCCGGCGGCAACGAGGCCGTGGCCGGCGTACGCGGCGGCGCGAGCGAGTCGTCGGCCTGCGACTCCAGCTGGCGGAGCTGGCTCTCCAGGTACGACTTCAGGCGCGTGCGGTACTCGCGCTCGAACGCGCGCAGGTCGTCGACCTTGCGCTCGAGCGTGGCGCGGGCGCTCTCCAGCGAGCCCATCGCGACGCGGTGCTTCTCCTGCGCGTCCCGCTCGAGGGCGTCCGCCTTGGAACGCGCGTCGCGCTCCATGCCCTCGGCGCGGGTGCGCGCCTCGCCCACTATCTTGTTCGCCTCGGAGCGGGCCTCGGCGATCGCCTGGTCCGCCGTCTGCTGCGCCAGCGCGAGCACCCGGGCGGCACTGTCGCCACCGGGGTTGCCCATCTGCTGCTGCGGTCCACCGGGACCGAGCTGCGGCGGGCCGCCCTGCAACTGGTGCTGCTGAAGCTGCTGTTGGTGCTGCGGCGGGCCCTGGAGCTGGTGTTGCCCGCTCATGCCGGAATTGCCCATCCCGGGGCCGCCCTGCAGCTGGTGCTGGCCGCCCTGGAGCTGGTGCTGCTGCTGACCGGGCAGCTGGTGCTGACCGCTCTGCATGCCGGGGCCGCCTTGGAGCTGGTGCTGCGGCGGGCCCTGGAGCTGGTGCTGACCGCTCATGCCGGGACCGAGCTGCTGCGGTCCCCCCATGGGGTGCTGCTGCGGTCCACCGGGACCGAGCTGCTGCGGGCCGCCCTGCATCTGGTGCTGGCCGCCCTGCATCCCCTGCGGTCCACCCATCTGGGGCGGCGGGGGAACCGGGGTCGGCCCGGATATGGCTGCCGGGACGGGTGCGTCGGGGCGCTCGCGCTCCTTGCGCTGTTGAGCCTGCTGCTGACTCTGCGCGGCGGCACGGGTCGCCGCCGCGAGTTTCGCTCGCAGGTCCTCGTTTTCCCGGAGAAGTCGGGTCAGTTCGCCCTCGACCTCATCGAGGAACGCATCGACCTCGTCCTCGTCATAGCCCTCACGGAGACGGACGGTCGTGAACTGCTTGTTACGCACGTCTTCGGGGGTCAACGGCATCTCTTCACCTCAGCGTGATCGTCGGCATCGGACAGACGGTACCGCTTACAGCCTGCCCACGACGGAGATCAGGATGTAGACGATGATCATCAGTACGAAGAAGGACAGGTCGAGTGCTACACCCCCGAGGCGCAGCGGAGGAATGAACCTGCGCAGCAACTTCAACGGTGGATCGGTGATGGAGTACGTCGCCTCCAGCAATACCACCATGGCCCCGCGCGGCTCGTACGACCGCGCGAACTGGAACACGTAGTCCATCACCAAGCGGAAGAACAACACGATCAAAAAGCAGTAGAGCACGATGCGGATGATCTCCAGCGCGATGCTCATGTACCTGCCCCCTCGTGTGCCGTCCTTCTGGTCAGGACCGCACCTAGCCTCAGTTTTCGCACACCTCAGCTCTGATTGAAGAACCCGCCCTCGGCGATGCGGGCCTTGTCCTCGGCTGTCACATCGACGTTAGCAGGCGACAGGAGGAAGACTTTTTGGGTGACCCGCTCGATGCTGCCGTGCAGACCGAACACGAGACCGGCGGCGAAGTCCACCAGGCGCTTGGCGTCGGTGTCCTCCATTTCGGTCAGGTTCATGATCACGGGCGTGCTCTCGCGAAAGTGCTCGCCGATCGTGCGGGCTTCGTTGTAGGTACGCGGGTGCAGCGTCGTGATGCGGTAGGGCTCACGTTCGCTGACGACTTTGTGTACGGTCACCGGTGTGCTGCTCTCGGGACGGCGTTCGGGCATGGCGGACACTGTTGCGCGGTGTTCTTCAAGGCGGCCTTCGTCGCGAAGGGCCCCCGCTTCGCGAAGGGCAGTAGCTCCACGAACGAGATCCTCGCGACGTTCCCGCGATTCCCCACGCGGTTCGCGTACTTCACGTGGCTCCTCACGACGCTCGTCCCGCCGCTCCTCGCGACGATCGGTGCGCTCGACCCGGTCGCGGCCGTCCTGGCCGATGTCGTCCTCATCGTAATCGTCATACTCGTAGACATCGTCCTCCACGAGGCCGAGGTAGACCGCCATCTTGCGCATTGCGCCGGCCATGTTCCGCTTCCTCCGGTCTCACGGTGGATCGGCTGAGGTCACCGTGGGTCGTGCGATCCACTTCACGGCGACGCTACCGGAGGGAAGGCCGGACTCCGAGCACCGCAGTACCGATGCGTACATGTGTCGCCCCAGCCTCGATGGCCGCTTCGAGGTCGTTGCTCATCCCCGCGGAAACCATGTTCGCAGTCGGATGGGCTTCGCGTAGGCGGGTTGCGATTTCTCGCAACCCGGCGAACGCGCGGGCGGGTTCCACGCCCAGCGGGGCCACCGCCATCACCCCGCCCAGGGTCAGGTTCGGCGCCTTGGCCACCACGTCCGCGAGTTCCGCCACATCGGCCGGCGACACCCCGCCGCGCGCCGGGTCTTCATCCAGGCTGACCTGCAACAGCGCGGTGATCGTGCGGTGTTGCCGAACCGCCGCGGCGGACAGCGCGTGGGCGAGTCGGACCCGGTCCAGCGAGTGCACCACATCGGCGTAACCGGCCACCGATTTGGCCTTGTTGGTCTGCAGTTGCCCGACGTAGTGCCACGTCAGGTCGAGGTCCTCGGTGGCCTCCGCCTTGGGCGCGGCCTCCTGGTCGCGGTTCTCGCCCACGTCGCGGACGCCGAGTCCGGCGAGCAGTCGCACGTCGCTCGCCGGGTGGGTCTTGGTCACCACGACGAGGGTGACGTCCTCGCGCGGGCGGCCGGCGGCGGCGCACGCGGTGGCGATGCGATCGCGGACGGCGGCCAGGTTGGCGGCGAGTTCGGCGCCTCGCCCGGCGGGGTCTGCGCTCGGATGAACGTGCGTTTCCATTCGCCCATCGTCGCCGACGGGGGCCGAACACGCCCGGGCGGGGTCAGCCCTCGGCGAGCCACACGTAGCCGGCGATCCGACCCGTGGCCCGGTCCCGCCGGTAGGAGAAATGGTCCGCCGACTCGCGCGTGCAGATGTGCGATTTCTCACCCGACGCCACCCCCTGCGCGGCGAGTTGCGCCCACACGCCGGCCGGGATATCGAGCCCCGGAGTGCCCTCACGGGTGCGCGCGCGGGCCGCTGGGACAACTGCGGACACTTCGTCGCACATCGCCTCGGGAACCTCGTAGCAGGCGCCGCAGACCGCGGGGCCGGTCTCCGCGACGATCCGGGCCGGGTCGGCGCCGAGGGCTCGCATCGCCTCGATCGCGGCGGGCACCACGCCCGCGGCCAGTCCGGGCCGCCCGGCGTGCGCGGCGGCCACGACGCCGGCCTGTGGATCGGCGAGCAGTACCGGGGTGCAGTCGGCGACCAGGACCACGAGCGCCAGGCCCGGGGTCGCGGTGACCACGGCGTCGGTGGCGGGCAGCGGCTCGGCCGAGGCACGGTCGACGACGGTGACCGTGTTGCCGTGTACCTGGTTCATCCAGACCACCCGTTCGGGCGACAGGCCCAGCGCCTCGGCGGTGCGCGCGCGGTTCGCGGCGACCACGCGCGGATCGTCGCCCACATGGTCGCCGAGGTTCAGTTCGTCATACGGCGCGGCGCCCGTGCCGCCCCACCGGTCGGTGAAGGCGAAACGGGCGCCGCCGGCGGCGGCCCTTCGCGTGAACACGTCGGGCCCACCCCTTGTCCGAATTTTTTCGCTACTGCTGCAACCTGCCGATTGTCTTCTACTTCATGAACGGCGGGATGTCGAGATCCAGATCGTCCTTGATCGGTTCCGGCACCAGCGGCGTGCGCGGGCCCGGGGTGGTCGGCGCCGGGTAGCTGGTCGGCGCCGGGGTCGGGTCGTGCAGCACACCCGGACCCGGGTTGGACGCGGGCCGCCCCACCGGCTCGGGCCGCGACGCCTGGGTCGTGGTCGCCGGCTTGCCCAACTCGCTCTTGGACGGCGGCTGCCCACCGTCGAAGCCGGCCGCGATCACGGTGACCCGCACCTCGTCGCCGAGCGCGTCGTCGATGACCGCGCCGAAGATGATGTTGGCCTCGGGGTGCGCGGCCTCGCTGACCAGTTGCGCGGCCTCGTTGATCTCGAACAGGCCGAGGTCGGAGCCGCCGGAGATGGACAGCAACACGCCCCGGGCGCCGTCGATGGACGCCTCCAGGAGCGGGCTGGAGATGGCCATCTCGGCCGCCGCCACGGCACGGTCGTCGCCGCGCGCCGAGCCGATCCCCATCAGCGCCGAACCCGCCTCGGACATCACCGACTTGACGTCGGCGAAGTCCAGGTTGATCAGGCCGGGCGTGGTGATCAGATCGGTGATGCCCTGCACACCGGACAGCAGCACCTGGTCGGCCGAGCGGAACGCGTCCAGGACGCTGACCTGCCGGTCGGAGATGGAGAGCAGTCGGTCGTTGGGGATGACGATCAGGGTGTCGACCTCGTCGCGCAACTGCGCGATGCCGTCCTCGGCCTGGTTCGCGCGCCGCCGTCCCTCGAAGGTGAACGGGCGCGTGACCACACCGATGGTGAGCGCGCCGAGCGAACGGGCGATGTTGGCCACCACGGGAGCGCCGCCGGTGCCGGTGCCGCCGCCCTCACCCGCCGTGACGAAGACCATGTCGGCCCCCTTGAGGACCTCCTCGATCTCCTCGCGGTGGTCCTCGGCGGCCTTGCGACCGACGTCGGGGTTGGCGCCGGCGCCGAGGCCGCGGGTCAATTCCCGGCCGACGTCGAGCTTGACGTCGGCGTCGCTCATGAGGAGGGCTTGGGCGTCGGTGTTGATCGCGATGAACTCGACGCCCTTGAGACCGACCTCGATCATCCGGTTGATGGCGTTGACACCGCCACCGCCGATACCGACCACCTTGATGACTGCGAGGTAGTTCTGGGGTGCTGCCACGTCGAAGGCCTCTCGCCTCGAGTTCCGGTCGGCACGCCGTGGTTCCGGCATGCCGACATTTGCCGACTTGGGGAGGTCGGGACGCGATTTCCGCGAGCCACCAAAACCCTCACCCTCAGGTATAGAGTTACACCGATTCGCGTCGAATGCCGCCGATGCGAACGGTGCGGATTACTGCTTTGTCAACCTGGGGCTAGGCCGACACTAGGTCCCCATCGGACACGGTTCAACGAACACGCCGAACCTGTCCCTATTGTTTTATCGCAGTGACGGGGTGCTTTCGCTCCACGTCACACGGCGGGCGAGGTCGAAACCGCCGCCGCGGGTGCGACCGGAGGTAACGACTGCGCGGGCGCCGGCGGCGCGAGCGAGGGAAACGGCTGGGTTCGGGTCACCGGCGCGTCGGGCGCGCTGACGTCGTAGAACTTGGCGGGCCGCGGCAACAGCGCCGCGAGTACGAGGGCCTTGCGGTCGGACGCGTCGGCCCCGCCCCACAGCACGGTCTCGCCCTTGTCGAGCACGAGCACGATGTCGTCGCGCGTTCGAGCGGTGATGTCACGTACACGTTGGGCGACCGGCGGCGGCAAGGCCGATACCACCTGCACCACCCCCCGTAGCGTTTGCGTACTCACCGTGTTGGCGTCGGCCTTGACGACCGGCACCCCCGGCGGCGCGGCGTCCACCGTACCGAACCGTACGCCGTCCTTGTCGATCTCCGCATAGCGGCCCGCGTCCGGCATCACCAGCGCGGTCACCCGTTCGCGCACCGAGATCCGCACCGTGTGAGGCCAGTCCCGCTCGACGCGGACCGAGGCCACTCGCGGGATCGCGGCCACCCGGGCCCGGATCGCGTCCAGGTCGACGGAGGCCAGCGGCTCGCCGATCGGCACCGCCGCCACGTGCGCGACCTGATCCCGGGGCAGCGCGCCCAGGCCGCCGACGGCCACTTTGCGAGTGTCCAGCAGCGGCGAGTGGTAGACGAGCGCCCAACCGGTGACCGCGACCAGCACGAGCAGCACCAGGACCAGGAGCGGGCGCAGGTTGGTCCAGCGCCGGCGCGGCGGCCGCCCGGCCTTCGCCGGTCGCCCCGGCGCGCGCTCCCTCGTCCTGGGCAAGAACGCTCCCCCCGGCCCGCGCTACTGGGGCAACCGCGCGGCGGCGATCGCCTCGTGGACCATCCGGACCAACTCCTCGTCCGCGTCGCGCCGGCCGAACTCGGCCGCCGCCTTGCCCATGTCGTGCAGCCTGCGCGCGTCGGTGAGCACCGGCAGCACGGAGGAGCGGATCCAGTCCGGGGTCAGGTCCGCGTCGTCCACCAGCAGGCCGCCGCCCGCCTTGACCACGGGCTGCGCGTTCAGCCGCTGCTCGCCGTTGCCGATCGGCAGCGGTACGTAGGCCGCGGGCAGGCCGACCGCGGCCAGTTCGGCGCAGGTCATCGCGCCGGCCCGGCACAGCACCATGTCGGCCGCCGCGTAGGCCAGGTCCATCCGGTCCAGGTAGGGCACCACGACGTAGGCCGGTCCGCCGGGCGGGGAGGTGATCTTCAACTCGTTGTTGGGGCCGGCCGCGTGCAGCACCTGCACGCCCTCGGCGAGCAGTTGTTGCGCGGTGGCGGCGAGCGTCTCGTTCAGCCGCCGGGCGCCCTGCGAGCCGCCGAACACCAGCAGCGTGGGCCGCATCGGGTCCAGGCCGAACATCGCCCGGGCCTCGTCGCGCAGCGCGTTGCGGTCCAGCGTGGCGATCGCGCGGCGCAGCGGGATGCCGATGTAGCGAGCGCCGCGCAGCTTGCTGTCGGGCGTGCTCACCGCGACGAATCGGGTGTACCGGGCGCCGATCTTGTTGGCCAGGCCCGGCCGGGCGTTGGCCTCGTGCACCACGGTGGGCACGCCCTGGCGCTTGGCCGCGAGGTAGCCGGGCAGCGCGACGTAGCCGCCGAAGCCGACCAGGCAGGACGCGTTGGTCCGCTCCAGGACGGCCGCGGCCTCGCGGATGGTGCCGCGCAGTCGACCGGGGACGGTCATCAGTTCGGGCGTGGGCTTGCGCGGCAACGGCACGGCCGGGATCAGAGCGAGTTCGTAGCCGCGAGCGGGAACGAGCTTGGTCTCCAGGCCCTTGGCCGTGCCGAGCGCCGTGATACCCACATTGGGGTTCTGGCGGCGCAGCGCGTCCGCCAATGCCAGAGCGGGCTCGATGTGCCCGGCGGTTCCTCCGCCGGCAAGGACGACATGCACCTGATTCACCCATCCCTGCGCGGCAGGATCCGCGCGAACGCTCGACGAACCGCCCCGGGCCCGCGTGCGGCGAGCGCCGCCTCGGCCTTTGGCTCACCTCGGGCGAAGGACAACAGCATGCCCACGGCGAACATGGTCGGAAGCAGGGCGGAACCTCCGTAGGACACCAATGGCAACGGCACTCCGGCGATCGGCAGCAGGCCGAGCACCGCTCCGACGTTGATCATGACCTGGGCCATGATCCACGCGGTCGCGCCACCCGCGGCGAGCCGTACGAACTGGTCTTTCGTCCGACTCGCGACGCGGATACCTGCATAGCCTAGGGCCGCGAAGAGGGTGAGTACGGACAGCGTCCCCACGAGACCCAATTCCTCGCCGATGACGGCGAAGATGAAGTCTGTATGTGCCTCGGGCAAAGTGCCCCATTTGCCGTAACTTGTCCCGATTCCACTGCCGAACCAGCCGCCCGTGGCCAGCGAGTAGATGCCCTGCGCGGCCTGCAGCGTGCTGCCGTTGGGGTCGGAGAACGGATCCAGGAAGCCCGCGAAGCGGGCGGCCCGGTGCGGCTTGAGCACGATCAGCACGGTGGCCAGCACGGCCACCACGGCGATCGCCATGGCGAACAACCGGCCCGGCGCGCCGGCGATCCACAACAGCGCAAGCACCAGCACGGTGATGATCATCGCGGTGCCCATGTCGCCGCCGAGCAGCACCAGGAACAGGATCACCAGGGCGCCGGGCAGCAGCGGGACGAACATGTGCCGCCACTGGCCGAGCAGCCGGCGCTTGCGGGTGAGCACGTCGGCCCCCCACAACACCAGGCCCAGCTTGGCGAACTCGGAGGGCTGGATCTGGAACGAGCCGAAGCCGATCCAGTTCCGGTTGCCGTTCACCTCGATACCCAGGCCGGGCACCAGGACCAGGCACAACGCGCCGACGCAACCGATCAGGAACGGGTACGCCAGCCGGCGATACCAGCGCAGCGGCAGACGTGACGCGATCCACATCAGCGGGAATCCCATGGCGACCGCGATCAACTGCTTGGTGAAGATCTCGTCGAAGGAGCCGTAGATCGTCCGGGAGGTGATCTGCGACGCGGAGAGCACCATCACCAGGCCCAGCACGGTCAGCAGCAGGCCCGAGCCGAGCAGCAGGTAGTAGGCGGTCAGCGGGCTGTCCAGGGCCCGGCGCAGTTCGCGGCGCGCCGAGCCCGCCGGACGCGGCGCGGGCCTCGCGCGCGGTTTGGGCAACCGCGAACCGCCCCACGGCCGCCGCTTGTCGGCGGGGGGCGTGGGGCGTGCCTCGCGCGTCTGCGGACCGGCGGCCATCGCTCGCCCGGTCAGCCGGCCGCTGTGTCGAGCCCGCGGACCGCTTCGGCGAACGCGTCGCCACGCCTGCCGTAGTTGGCGTACATGTCCATCGACGCGCACGCGGGCGCGAGCAGCACGGTGTCCCCCGGCCGCGCCAGCGCCGCCGCCTCGCCCACGACCTGTTCCATGGCCCCAGTGTCGGTCGCGGCGACCTCCACCACGGGGACATCGGGGGCGTGTCGCGCGAGCGCGTCCCTGATCACCGCGCGGTCGGCGCCCATCAGCACCACCGCGCGCAGCCGGTTCTTCGCGCCGGAGACCAGGTCGTCGAAGGACGCGCCCTTGGCCAGGCCGCCGGCGATCCACACGATGTCCCGGTAGGCGGCCAGCGAGGCCGCCGCGGCGTGCCCGTTGGTGGCCTTGGAGTCGTCCACGTAGTCGACGCCGGCCACGGTGGCCACGTGCGCGATGCGGTGCGCGTCCGGCCGGAAGGCGCGCAGCCCGTCGCGCACCGCCACCGGCCGCACGCCGTAGGCACGCGCCAGCGCGGCGGCGGCCAGCGCGTTCGCCACGTTGTGCGGCGCGGGCGGGTTCACGTCGCCCACGCCGGCCAGTTCGGCCGCGGTGCTGTGCCGGTCGGGCACGAACGCCCGGTCCACGAGCAGGTCGTCGACCACCCCGAAGTCGGACAGCCCCGGCGGGCCGAGCCCGAAGCCGACCGCGCGGCAGCCCTCCTCGACCTCGGCCTCGTGCACGAGCTGCTCGGTCTGCGGGTCGGCGAGGTTGTACACGCAGGCGATCTGGCAACCGCCGTAGATCCGGCCCTTGTCCGCCGCGTACGCCTCCGGCGAGCCGTGCCAGTCCAGGTGGTCCGGCGCGATGTTGAGCACCGCCGCGGCCAGCATCCGCGGCGCGCCGGCGTCGTCCTTGGGGCTTTCCTCCCAGGTCGGCAACCAGTGCAGTTGGAAGCTGGACAGCTCCAACGCGAGAACGTCGTAGGCCGGTTCGCCGTCACCGTCGCGGGCGAGCACCGCGTCCACCACCGGTGTGCCCACGTTGCCGGCCGCCGCCACCCGCTTGCCGGACGCCTCCAGGATCGAGGCGAGCATGCGCACGGTCGTGGTCTTGCCGTTGGTGCCGGTGATCGCCAGCCACGGCGCGGGGTTCTCCCGCGGGCGCAGCCGCCACGCCAGCTCCACATCGCCCCACACCGGCACGCCGGCCGCGCGCGCGGCGGCGAACAGCGGCTTGGTGGGCCGCAGTCCGGGCGAGGCGATCAGCACGTCCACCCGCTCCGGCAGGCTCTCGTCGTCGCCCAGGCGCACGTCGACGCCCAGCGCGCCCAACTCCTCGGCGCGCCGCCGGGCGTTGTCGTCGGCGGAGCCGTCGATCGCCACGACGCGCGCGCCGAGGCCGTGCAGCGCCCGGACCGCGGACGCGCCGGTGACCCCGGTGCCCGCGACACAGAACGACAACTCGGCCCACGGCGCACCGTGATGGGTGAAGGTGCTCAGGTCTTTCGTACTCACGTCTCTTACTGTCCCGTAACCCAGCCCGCGTAGAAGATGCCGATCCCGAGAATGGCGCACAGGCCGGCGATGATCCAGAACCGAACCACGATGAGTACTTCGGTCCACCCCTTGAGTTCGAAATGGTGCTGGAGCGGCGCCATTTTGAACACCCGTTTGCCGGTCATCTTGAAGTAGCCCACCTGGATGATCACCGACAACGAGATGATCAGGAACAGCCCGCCGATGAGCGCGGACAGCAGTTCGGTACGGGTCAGGATGGCCAGGCCCGCGAGCGCGCCGCCGAGTGCGAGCGATCCGGTGTCGCCCATGAAGATCTTCGCCGGTGACGTGTTCCACCACAGGAAGCCGAAACACGAGCCCATCATCGCCGCGGACACGATCGCCAGGTCCAGCGGATCGCGCACGTCGTAGCAGCCGACGCCGGGGGCGTTCAGGCAGGACTGGCCGTACTGCCAGACCCCGATGAAGGTGTAGGCACCGAAGACGATCACCGACGCGCCGGTGGCGAGGCCGTCCAGGCCGTCGGTGAGGTTGACGCCGTTGGAGTGCCCGGCGATCAGGATGTAGGCCCAGATCACGAAGAACACCGGCGTCAGGTCCAGCGCGGTGTCCTGCACGAAGGACAGGTGGGTGGACGCCGGGGTGAACCCACGCGCGTCCTTGAACTGGATGGCCAGCAGCGCGAACGAGATGCCCACGAAGGACTGTCCGGCCAGCTTGGCCTTGGCCCGCAGACCCAGGCTGCGCTGCTTGACGATCTTGATGAAGTCGTCGACGAAGCCGACCAGGCCCAGGCCCGCCATCAGATACAGCACCAGCAGCGCGGACGCGCTCGGGGTCTCCAGCGTGATCGCCTTGGCGCCGCCGTAGCCCGCGAGCGCCGCCAGGATGATCACCGCGCCGCCCATGGTGGGCGTACCGCGCTTGCTGTGGTGTCCGGCCGGACCGTCGTCCCGGATGAGCTGGCCGTAGCCACGCTTGACCAGGATTCGGATCGCGAGCGGCGTACCGATCAGCGACAGCACCAGGGCGATGCCGCCGGCGATGAGGATGGCCCTCACCCGTGCACCTCCGAGTTGCTCACGTCGTCCCCGGCCGCGTCCGCCAACAGCGCGTCCGCGAGCCGTTCCAGGGCCACCCCTCGGGAAGCCTTCACCAGTACGACGTCGCCCGGGGCCAGTTCGCCCCGGAGTAGTTCGACGGCCGCCTCTACGTCGGGCACCAGCACCGACTCCTCACCCCACGAACCCTCGTTCTTCGCGCCCATGTCGATCCAGGCGGCCTCCCTGCCGCCCACGGCCACCAGCCGGTGGATGTTCAGGCGTACCGCGAGCCGCCCGATCGCGTCGTGCTCGGTCAGCGACTCCTCGCCCAGCTCCCGCATCGCACCCAGCACGGCGAACGTACGATTGCCGCCCGCCATCGCGACGAGCGCCTTGAGCGCGGCTCGCATCGACTCCGGGTTGGCGTTGTACGCGTCGTTCACGACGGTCACCCCGTCGTCCCTGCGGGTGACTTCCATCCGCCAGCGGGAGATCGTACCGGCCGCGCCGAGGGCCGCCGCGATGTCCTCGACGGTCATGCCCACTTCGCGTGCCACCGCGGCGCACGCGAGTGCGTTGGCCACGTGGTGCTCACCGTACAGGCGCAAGATCACCGGCGCACTGCCCTCCGGCACGCACAGCGTGAAGGAGGCCCGGCCCTGCTCGTCGAGTGTCACGTTCTCGGCCCGTACGTCGGCCTTCGCGCTCTCGCCGAAGGTCACCACGCGGGCCTTGGTGCGCGAGGCCATCGCCCGCACCAGCGGGTCGTCCTGGTTGAGCACGGCCACGCCGTCGGCGGGCAATGCCTCGACGAGTTCGCCCTTGGCCCGGGCGATGCCCTCGCGCCCGCCGAACTCGCCCATGTGCGCGGAGCCGACGTTGAGCACCAGGCCGATCCGGGGCGGGGTGAGCTCGCACAGGTAGGCGATGTCGCCGACGTGGCGGGCGCCCATCTCGGCGACCAGGTACCGGGTTTCCTCGGTCACGCCGAGGACGGTCAGCGGCAGGCCGATCTCGGTGTTGAAGTTGCCGCTCGGGGCGATCGTCGGGCCCGCGGTGGCGAGCACCTGGCCGAGCAGGTCCTTGGTGCTCGTCTTGCCGGAGGACCCGGTCAGCGCGATCACCGTGGTGTCGGGATGCCGCTCGGTGATCGACCGGGCGAGTCGGCCGAGTGCCGCGACCACGTCATCGACGAGGATCGCCGGGGTGTCGGTGTCGCGCTCCGCGAGGACCGCGACGGCGCCCGCCTCGATCGCGGCGCGCGCGTAGTCGTGCCCGTCGACGCGCTCGCCGCGCACGGCCACGAACAGCGTGCCGGGGCCGACCTTGCGGGAGTCCACGACCACCTCGGCGGTGATGCGCGCGTGCGGATCCGCGCCGCCCGAAAGCCGCCCTCCGAGAGCGGTGGCGATCTCGGCAAGAGTGGTGGAAATCACTGGTTCGTCTCCTCGGCACGCGAGGTGCCGGTCGCCGGGACGCCTGGGGTCGGGGTCTCGGACGTCGGGGTGTGCGTTGATGGTGCGGGGGTCACGATCCTCGCATCGTCGGACTGCTCCGGGGACGCGGGGCCGCCTCGCATGGTTCTGGTCAGCGCGCGACGCAGCTCGACACGGTCGTCGAAGGGGTGTTTGACCGCGTTCGCGAACTCCTGGCCCTGCTCGTGCCCTTTGCCCGCGATCACGACCGTGTCACCCGCGCGGGCCCGCTCGACCGCGAGCGCGATGGCCGCGGTCCGGTCCGGCTCGACCAGCACGCTGCCGTGCGGTTCGGCCGGCCCGCGGGTGCCCGCGAGCATGTCGTCCAGGATCGCGAGCGGGTCCTCCGAACGCGGGTTGTCGCTGGTGAGCACGACCCGGTCGGCGAGTCGGGCGGCGGCATCGGCCATCAGCGGGCGCTTGGCCCGGTCCCGGTCGCCGCCCGCGCCCAGCACGATGGTCAGTGTGCCGGTGGTCACCGGACGTAGTGCCTCGAGCAGCGTCCGGACCGCGTCCGGGGTGTGCGCGAAGTCGACCAGGGCCAGGAACGGCTGGCCCGCGTCCACCCGCTCCATCCGCCCGGGCACGCCCGGGGTCCGGCCCACACCCTCGACCGCGTCCGCGAGCGAGACGCCGCCCGCGGTCAGCGCGACGATCGCCAACAGCGCGTTGCTCACGTTGAACGGACCGGCCAGCCGCACGCTCGCGTCGGCCTTGTGCCCGTCCGGGCCCACCACGGTGAAGCGGCTGCCGTCCGGACCGAGGTCGACGTTCTCGGCCCGCCAGTCGGCGTCCGGGGCCCCCGTCGCCGAGACGGTCAGCACCGGCACGCTCGCCAGCGCCGCCAGTCGGCGACCGTAGGCGTCGTCCACGTCGATCACGCCGATCCGCGAGCGCCGCGGGGTGAACAGGTCCGCCTTGGTGGCGAAGTACTCCTCCATGGACCCGTGGAAGTCCAGGTGGTCCTGCGACAGGTTGGTGAACAACGCGACGTCGTACACGGTGCCGTCGACCCGGCCCAGCGCGAGCGCGTGGCTGGAGACCTCCATCACCGCGGCGGTGACGCCGTTCTCCAGCATCGACGCGAGCAGCGCTTGGACGTCGGTGGCCTCGGGCGTGGTGCGCACGCTGGGCACCACCTCCTCGCCGATCCGGGTCTCCACGGTGCCGATCACCCCGGTCGTGCCGCCGCCGGCGCGCAGCCCGCCGTCGAGCAGGTAGGCGGTGGTGGTCTTGCCGTTGGTGCCGGTGACGCCGAACATCACCAGGTCCTCCGCGGGTCGCCCGTAGACCCAGGCCGCGATCTCACCCAGTCGGCCGCGCGGATCCTCGACCACCAGGGTCGGCAGGCCGCTGTCGGCGGCGAGTTCGGCGCCCGCCGCGTCGGTGAGCAGGGCCACCGCTCCGGCCGCGGCGGCCTGCCCGGCGAACACGGCACCGTGGAAGTTGTCGCCGGGCAGCCCGGCGTACAGATCCCCCGGGCGCACGGCCCGCGAGTCGTGGGTGACGCCCGTCAGCGTCGCCTCCGGATCGCTCGGGGCCCCGGTCAACGGAACACGGACGAACCCGGCCAGGCCGGTCAGCGGTTGGGGGCGCACCTCGGCTGGGCGGCGCAGATCACGGTTGGGCACGGCGGGCAGGCTACCGCGCTTTGGGCCGTCGGATCGTCCTCGCCCCGGTGCCGCGACCGGCCGCGCAGCCGCGGACCCGGCCGGTCACCGCGCCGGTCACCACTCGATCGGCAGGTCCACCGGGGCGGCGCCGCTCGGGGCGATCCGGCGGCTCTGCAACGCGAATGTCATCACCTGCTGGAACACCGGCGCGCACAGGCTGCCGCCGCCGCCGTCGATGCCCGGGGCCTGGAGCGTGACCGACACCACGACCTGCGGGTTGTCCGCCGGGGCGAAGCCGATGAACGAGGTCGTGTAGCCGTTGTAGCGGCCGGTCTTGGGATCGACCCGGTTGGCGGTGCCGGTCTTGCCCGCGACCCGGTAGCCGGGGATCCGGCCGTTCTTGCCGGTGCCGCCGTCGTCGGCGACCACCGTCTCCAGCATGTCGGCCACCTGGCGGGCGGTCTCCGGGCTGACCACGACGTTCGACTTGGGCGCGGCGGCGGGCTTGAACTTCCCGTCCGGGCCGGTGCTGCCCTTGACCAGGCTCGGTTCGATCCGCACGCCGCCGTTGGCGATGGTCTGGAACACCGAGGTGGCCTGCACCGAGTTGACCGACAGGCCCTGACCGAAGGGGATCGTGTACTGCTGGGAGCCGTTCCACTTCGGCGCCGGGGCCAGGATGCCGGGCGTCTCGCCCGGGAACTTCAGCCCGGTGGGTTGTCCGACGCCGAACCGGGTCAGGTAGTCGTGCAGCTTGGCGTTGGCCTCGGCGCGGTGGGGCGAGAGTTGTTCCGAGGCCAGGATCGTGCCGATGTTGCTGGACTTGGCCAGTACGCCGGCCAGGGTCAGCTGCTGCGTGGCGTGGTCGTGCTCGTCCTTGAACATCTGGTCGGCGCGGGCGAGTCGGTTCGGCACGGTCACGTGGGTGCCCGGGGCGGCCTTGCCCTCCTGGATGACCGCGGCCATGGTCATCACCTTGCCGGTGCTGCCCGGCTCGTAGGCCTCCTCGACGGCCCGGTTGCCCAGGTTGTGCACGTCGCCGGGGCCGATCCGGTTGGGGTCGTAGCCGGGCGCGGTGGCCATCGCCAGTATCTGTCCGCTGCGCACGTCCTGGACCACCACGGTGCCCGACTCGGACTTGGTCTCGGCGACCTTGGCGCCGATCAACTGCTCGGCGTACCACTGGAGGTCGCGCGAGACGGTCAGTTGCACGTCGGCACCGGGCACCGCCTCCCTGCCGGTGAGGTCGGAGGTGGGCACCCGGCGGCCGTAGACCATCTCCTGGGTGGTCCGCCCGTCCTTGCCCGCCAGTTGGCCGTCCAGGGTCATCTCCAGGCCGCCGCCGCCGTGTCCGGTGGCGTTGACGAAGCCGACCAGGTTCGCGCCGACCGGTCCGGCCGGGTAGACCCGCTTGCTGTGCTTGGTCGAGTAGATGCCGACCAGGTCGTTGCGGCGCACCTTGCCCAGGTCCTTCTGCACCTGGCGGATGTTGTTCCACACCGCGGGCTCGACCTGCTGGGCGAGCACCACGTAGCGGGACTTGGGGGTGCGCAGCTTCTCCTCGAGGGCGACCGGGTCGCCGTTCACCAGCGGGGCCAGCGCCAGCGCGGTGGCGTGCGGGTCGTACTTCTGCACCTGGGTCGGGTCGGCGGTGACGTCGTACGCGTCCACCGACTTGGCCAGGCTCACCCCGAACGCGTCGGTGAGCGCACCGCGTTCGGCCGGTACGTTGACGGTCTGGGTGCGCTTGGCGGCGGCCTGGGCGGCGTACGCGGGGGCGTCCAGCGCCTGCAACTGGAGCAGTCGGCCGGCGAACAGGGTCAGCACCACGCCGAGCGCGATCAGCCCGATCCGCAGCCGCTTGCGCGGGTCGCCCATCCGGGCGGCGCTCCGGGGTCGCCGGGCGGGCCGGGGACGCCCGGACGCGTGCGCGTCGCGAGTACGCCCGGGCCGGGCCGCGCCCGGACGCGGTCGGGCCGGGCGCGCCGGGCGTGCGCCGGCATGGTCGGCCCGCACGGCGTCCCGGGCGCCGCGCGCGGAACCGTCACCGGTGACCGGGCGCGGACGCCGGGTCCGCTCCGGACGGCCGGGCACATCGACGCCCCGCGCGTCCGGCCGCGGACGCGGGCGTACACCGGGGCGCGCACCGGCACCGCCCTCGACCGATGCCTCCGCCGACCTCGGCCGCGGCCGACGCGCGCCCGAACGCTCCTCACGGGAGCGCGTGCCCTCACCCGTGCGCCGCCCGGACCCGGCCGAACCCGCACCGGACCCGCCGGACCACCCGGCATCGCCACGCGGGCGCGGCGGGCGCCCGGCGGAGGCCGCGTCACCGGCGCGGGCCGAACGCTCGCCCGAGCCGGCGTCCCCCGCCCGCAACCGGGACCAGAGCCCACCCGAGGCGCCGCTGTCGGGACGCGGCCGGCTCGGCCGCTCACCGGACGACGCGGCACCGCCGCGCGGGCGGCCCCACCGCCCTTCGGAGGCGCCCGACCGGGCCGAGTCCTCGCCGCTCGACGCGCCGGCACCGGACCGGGGCCGAGCCGGACGCCCGCCGGACGCCGCGTCGCCGCGGGGTCGGGCCGGGCGCTCACCGGACGGGCCGCCGGCCGTGCCTTGGCGGGCCGACCGGGGCGCGTCGGGATCCCCGGGTCGGGCGCTCCGGCGTGCCGGGGGCGCCTGTCCGCCGCTCGGCCGACGCGGACGGCCGGAACGCGGGGTTTCCGCACCGGGCTCGTCCCGCTGCCCGGAACTCGCGCGTGGGCGACCCGCACCGGGCTCGGCCCGCTCCGGGTCGCCCGCGCGCGGGCGACGCGGGCCACGCGGCCCTGCCGGTTCCTCGCCCGCTCCCGGGCGCGGGCGTCGGCCCTCCGCCGCCCCGGAGCCGTCGGCCGCTCGGGGCCGGGCCACCGGGCGGGGTCGGCGCTCCGAGGACGCGGCCGGGTCGGCACCGCGTTCCCGGCGGGCCCGCCCCGCCGAACGCGGCTCGTCGGGATCACGCGGATCACGGGGGTCACGGCGTCCGTCGGTCAACGCGAGGTCCCTTCACCTGGATTCGGCGGCGCGGCGCGCGCGGCGACACGTACGTACAACGAGCGGGCCGGTGATCGGGGCCGACCCGAGTTCCCTCGGCGGACCGCTCGGCGCCCATCCGCCCGACGGTCGACATCACCCGGGCGATCCCGCCGCGGGCCGGCCCGCGGCGGGATCGCCGCCGGTGGCCCGACGCGTCGGGATCGCCCGAACGGTCCCGGGTGTGGCCCGACCCGCCGAGCCGAGGGGACCGGTCGCCGGGGTGGGCGAACCGGTCGGCGAAGGCATGCGTCAAGGGGTGGCTTCCGGCGCCGTGGGGCCTGCCGAGGCGGCCGGCGCGTCGGAGGCCGGCGGCATCGCCGCCGGGACCGGGACGGCCGGGGCGGCGCCGTCGGGCGTGGCAAAGGCGCCGGGCGTGGCGGGCACGGCAGGCGTCCCGGTGCCCGCCGCCGTCCCCGCCGGGTCCGACCCGGCGGTAACCGGTGCCCCCGGACCCCCACCGCCCGCCGGCGGTGCGACGGGCGTCGTGGCCGCGGCGGTCGCCGGGGCCTCGGGAACCAGCGGCGGCTTGGACGTGGCCGGCTTCGGCACGCCGAGCACCTGCCCGGTCGCCGGGTCGATGAACACCGGGCTGCCGCCCGGGACCAGGCCCAATTCCTGGGCACGTCGCGCGAGTTCGCCCGGCGCGGCCTTGGCGTCCAGTTCGCGCTGGAGCGCCTCCCGGTCGTCGGTGAGCTGGTCCTGGCGCTTTTGCAGCCGGCTCAGTTCGAACGAGCCCTGGTTGAGCGCGGTGTTGAGCAGGAGCAGCGACAGTAGGCCGCCGCCGAGCAGGCCGACCACGAGCACCACGAACGGCGTCCGGGTCGAGCCCTTCGCCTGGTGCGCGGCCAGCCGGATGCGGGTCATCGTCCTCGCCGCGCCGCTCATCCCCGGCTCCCCCGTCCGCCGCGTCGATTCACAGGTCTTCCCGCACCCGCTCCGCCGCTCGCAGCCGTACCGAGGCCGCGCGCGGGTTCTCCGCGTTCTCCTGCTCGCTCGCCTTCTCCGAGCCGCGCGTGAGCAGCTTGAACCTGGGCTGGAGGTCCTCCGGGACCACCGGCAGGTCCGGCGGCGCCTTGCTCTCGGCGCCGGCCGCGAGCACGCGCTTGGTCATCCGGTCCTCCAGCGAGTGGTAGGACATCACCACGATCCGGCCGTGCAGCGCCAGTGCCCGCACCGCCGCCGGCAACGCGCGCTCCAAGACCGCGAGTTCGCCGTTGACCTCGATCCGCAGCGCCTGGAAGGTGCGCTTGGACGGGTTGCCGCCGGTGCGCCGGGTGGCGGCCGGGATCGCGGTGCGCACGATGTCGACCAGGCGCGCGCTGTTGGTGAAGGGTTCCTTCTCCCGCTCGCGCACGATCGCGTCGGCGACCCGGCGGGCGAACCGCTCCTCGCCGAAGTCGCGCAGGATCCGGGCCAGATCGCCCGCGGTGTAGCTGTTCAGGATGTCGGCCGCGGTGATGCCCACCGTCGGGTCCATCCGCATGTCCAGCGGCGCGTCCTGCGCGTAGGCGAAGCCGCGGTCGGCCCGGTCCAGTTGCAGCGAGGAGACCCCGAGGTCGAACAGGATGCCGTCGATCCGGTCGATGCCGAGCCGCTCCAGCACCTCGGGCAGTTCGTCGTAGACCGCGTGCACGAGCGTGGCACGCTCGCCGAAGCCCGCCAACCGGGCCCCGGAGCGCTCCAGCGCCTCGGGATCACGGTCCAGGCCGATCAGCCGTGCCTGGGGAAAGGCCGTCAACAGGGCTTCGCTGTGCCCGCCCATCCCGAGCGTCGCGTCCACCACGACCGCCCCGGGCGCCCGCAGCGCGGGGGCGAGCAATTCGACGCACCGTTCCAGCAGGACCGGAATGTGGGCGGGCGCCGTCACGGCCCCTCCACCATCGTCGCGTTCACTCCGGGCCCTTCGTCGTGCGGAAACCCGCAGTCTAGAGGCTGAGTCGCGACCGGCCGGGAGAACATGCCGCCAGGTCCCCGCCCGCTCGTCTGGGGAAGTGACCTCTGGCACCGGGGAAGGAGTGCCAGAAAGCTCGGAGCGGGTGGAGACCTCGCCGCAGGTGCGTCACGGGCGAGATCGCGTTCGGGAGAGTACGAGGCACGGGGTGTACGCCGCCTCGGTCACAGCAGGCCGGGCAGCACCTCCTCGGACAGTTCCGCGAAGGACTGCTCCTGCTCCGCGAGGTAGTCGTGCCAGGTCTTGGTCGCCCACAACTCGACCCGGGTGTTCGTACCGATGACGACGCAGTCGCGGCTGTCCCGGTCGAGCCCGGCGTAGTCGCGCAGCGGTTGCGGCACCAGCACCCGCCCCTGCTTGTCCGGCACCGCGTCGGAGGCACCCGCGTAGAACACGCGCATGTAGTCCCGGGCGGCTTTCGAGGTCACCGGCGCCTTGCCCAGTTGTTCGGCGATCCGGGTGAACTCCGCGATGGGCCACACATAGAGGCAGCGTTCCTGCCCCTTTGTGATCACAAGGCCCTCCGCCAGCTCGTCCCGGAACCGGGCCGGCAGGATCAGCCGACCTTTTTCGTCCAACCGGGGCTCGTATGTGCCCAGGAACACCGAGCACCTCCGGCCGCCGCGTGGAGCCTCTCGGCTCCATTTCCCGCCACTCTACTCCACCAATCCCCACGGTCAACCCTTTTCGGGCGCGTCACTCCGTTCCCATCCTTGACAAAAGCCCAGGTCAGAAGGGGTGCCTCGAGAGAACCACCCGATTGCGCGCCCCCCGCACGCCACTCCCCCACGTCGGGCGCGGGTTTCCACCTCCGCACCATTGGGCTCCCGGTACGAATCTCCCATTCGGGGATGAGCACCCATAGACCGGAAGGAGTGACGAGTCATCCGCTCTTCGCCGGTGTGACTCCCCCCACGAAGCGAAACGCGGCCGAGGTCGCTACCGTCCTGACCATGGTCGATCGTCTTGTCGCAGCGAACCGGCACTACGCGGAGGGGTACCGCAACCCCGGAATGTCGGCGATGCCGGTACGCCACACCGCGGTCGTCACCTGCATGGACGCACGTCTGGACGTGCACGCCATGCTCGGATTGGAGCTCGGCGACACACACGTGATCCGCAACGCGGGCGGCGTGGTCACCGACGACGTGGTGCGTTCACTGACGATCAGTCAGCGACACCTGGGCACCACGCAGGTCGTACTGATCCATCACACCCAGTGCGGCATGCTCACCGTCACCGAGGATTTCCGCCGCGAGTTGGAGGCGGACACCGGCCTGCGCCCGCAGTGGGCGGTGGAGGCTTTCGTCGATCTCGACGGTGACGTGCGCCAGTCGATGAACCGGGTCCGCAGGTCACCGTTCCTGCTGCACAACGACACCGTGCGCGGATTCGTATACGACGTCACCACCGGCCTGTTGCGCGAGGTTTTCCCCCTCCCCGACGTGCAACCGGAAAGCGGCCCCGCACAGTCCTAGGGTCCGTCGCCCCGATCTTGTCGACCCGGATTCCGGCTCGACACGGCACCATCGAGGAGACGGACCCGTCTCGGCCGAGCCTTTTCTGCCGACCGGATCGCCCCCACGCCGCGTCGACTACCCTCCGGAGTCGCACGACGCGTCGTCCGGGCCGTCCAACGGGGTGACGGCAGCGCACGCGACCGGGAGAATCGGCCTGTGGCCCTGACCCAGGGCGTGCACAACGCGGTTCCAGGGAGGGGCACGGGTGTCGACGTTCAACGATCAGGCCGGTCTGGGGGATCTGACGGTCACCGCCGATCGGATCCGCGGGGCCATGGAGACCGTGATCGAGGGCAAGCCCGAGGTCGTCCGCCTCGCCTTGACCGTGCTGCTGGCCGAGGGCCACCTGCTCGTCGAGGACGTTCCGGGAGTCGGCAAGACGATGCTGGCGAAGGCCCTCGCGCGCTCGGTCGATTGCCGGATGCGCCGGGTGCAGTTCACCCCGGACCTGCTGCCCTCGGACATCACCGGCGTCAGCGTGTTCGACCAGGAGAAGCGCGAGTTCGAGTTCAAGCCGGGCGCGATCTTCGCCAACATCGTGGTCGGCGACGAGATCAACCGGGCCTCGCCCAAGACCCAGTCCGCGCTCCTGGAATGCATGGCCGAGCGTCAGGTCACCGTCGACGGCACCACCTACGAACTCCAGGCGCCGTTCATGGTGATCGCGACGCAGAACCCGGTGGAGATGGAGGGAACGTATCCTCTCCCCGAGGCACAGCGGGACCGGTTCATGGCCCGGGTCTCGATGGGCTACCCGGCCGCGGACGCCGAGCTGCGGATGATCGGCGGCCACAGCGCGGGCTCGCCGCTGAGCGACCTGACCCCGGTCGCGCACGCCGAGGACCTGGTCCGGCTCGCCGACGCGGTGCGCCGGGTGCACGTGTCCCCGGCCGTCGCGCGCTATGCGGTCGACCTGGTCAACGCCACCCGCCGCTCGCCCGAACTGCGCCTGGGCGCCTCGCCGCGCGCCACGCTGCACCTGGTCCGCGCGTCCCGCGCGGCGGCCGCGCTGGACAACCGCGACTACGTCCTCCCGGACGACCTGCAGACACTGGCCGTCGCGGTGCTCGCCCACCGGCTGCTGCCCACCGCCGACGCCCAGATGGCCCGGCGCACCCCCGAGCAGATCGTCGTCGACATCGTGCGCCAGGTCCCGGTCCCCGGGTCTCCCGGCCAGGCGCCGGTCCAGGGGCGGGTCGGCGCGCCGCAGATCGTCCCGGCGCCGCCCGCGCCGCCCGCCCACATGCCCTATCCGGGCGCGGCACCGCAGCACAACGGCGGCCGCCCCTACCCGAACCAGGCACCCACCGCGCACCAGGGCTACGCCCCGGTGACCTCCGACGGCCGCCTCGGCGGCACGGGCTCCGGGGCGGCGCGCTGACGTGCGTACCGCCCTGTCCGGCCTGACGACGCGGGGGCGGTCCTTCCTCGCGGCGGGGGTCGCCGCGAGCATCTGCGCGGTGATCCTGGGCCAACGCGACCTGTTGCGGGTCGGATTCCTGCTCACCGCGCTGCCCCTGGTGTCGGTGCTGATCGTCGCGCGCACCCGGCACCTGGTCACCAGCGCCCGCGCGCTGGAGCCGCCCCGGGTCGCGGCCGGTCACGAGTCCCAGGTGCGGCTGCGCGTGGACAACGTCTCGCGCATCCCCACCGGCCTGCTGATGCTCGAGGACCACGTGCCCTACGTGCTCGGTTCGCGGCCCCGGTTCGTGCTCGACCGGATCGAGCCGCACGGCAATCGGCACGTGTCCTACCGGGTCCGCTCGGACCTGCGCGGGCGCTTCCCGGTCGGACCGCTGCGGCTGCGGATGGCCGACCCGTTCGGGATGTGCGAGCTGACCCGTTCCTTCGCCGCGCGCGACACGTTGGTGGTCACCCCGGCGGTCCAGCCGCTGCCCGCGGTCGACCTGGGCGGCGAGTGGACCGGGTACGGCGACAGCCACGCCCGCAACGTGTCCGCGTCCGGTGAGGAGGACGTGGTCCCGCGCGAGTACCGACACGGCGACGACGTACGCCGGGTGCACTGGCGCTCCACCGCCCGCCGCGGCGAACTGATGGTGCGCCGCGAGGAACAAGCCTGGCAGAACCGGGCCACCGTACTGATCGACACCCGCGCGGGCGCGCACGTGGGCGACGGCCCGGCCTCGTCCTTCGAGTGGGTCGTCTCGGCCGCCGCGTCCGTGGGCGTGCACCTGTGCCGGCGCGGCTACACCACCCGACTGCTCGACTCCGAGGGCGACGCGCCGGCCGGCGACCTGGAGGGAATCCGGGCCGCGCCCGGCGACCTGGAGGGCTTCCTGCTGGACGCGCTGGCCGTGGTCGAGACCGTCCCGGTGACCGGGCTGGACCAGGCCGAACCCGCGCTGCGCGACCCCAACGGCGGCGGCCTGACCGTCGCCGTGCTCGGCGCGCTGACCGAGGACGACATCAAACGGCTCGGCCGGGCCCGTCACCGATCCGGCCGAGGCGTCGCGGTGATCCTGGACGTGAGCACGTGGGGCCGGGTGCCCGGCGCGCTGCCGCACGACAGCGCGGTGGCCCTGCTGCGCCAGGCCGGCTGGCGGGTGTTGTCCGCCCGGGCCGGTACCAGGTTGTCCGAACTGTGGCGTTCGGCCGGACGGGTCGGCGACCCGGCCGCCGCCGGTTCGATGTCCTTCGCCGGCACCTCCCGCGCGAGCGCCCCCGCGGCGCCCGCCGCGGAGGCCGGCGGCTCGACCCCGCCCCCGCGCCCGCGTGCGGCGCCCACGGTCGGGGGCGGCACCGTCGATGAAGGGGAACGGTCATGACCGGTCGGCTCCGCCTGGCCCTGGTCGCGGGACTCGCGACCGCGCTGACGTCTTCCTCACTGCTCCCGCTGGTCGACACGGGCGGCTGGATCGCGCAGGGACTGGGCGCGATCCTCCTGGTCGCCCTGGTCGGCGAGGGCGCCCGGCGGATCCGGGTGCCGCGCCCGATCGTGGGACTGACCCAACTCGCCGCGCTGGTGCCCTACCTGCTGCTGGTGTGTGTGCCGGACGCCAGCGGCCCGATCCCCACCCCGAGCAGCATCGACGCGTTCGTGGACCTGCTGCGGGTGGGCGGGCAGGACATCCGGGAGTTCACCGCCCCCGCGCCCGCCTCGCCCGGGATCATCGCGATCCTGCTGCTGGTCATGGGCGGCATGGCCGTGCTCGTGGACCTGATCGCGGTGACCTACGCCCAGGCCGCCCCGGCGGGCCTGCCGCTGCTCGCGCTCTACAGCGTCCCCGCGGCGCTGTCCCGGTCCGGACTGGGCTGGGCGATCTTCCTGATCGCGGCGCTGGCGTACGTCCTGCTGCTGCTCGCCGAGGGCCGCGAGCGGCTGCTGCGCTGGGGTCGGCCGCTGACCCCGCCGCCGGTGGGCCATCCCACGATGCGGCAGTACCGCCCACCCGCGCGCGGCGGCGGCCGGATCGGCGTGGCCGCGCTCGCGGTGGCCGTCGTGGTCCCGGCGCTGATCCCGCTCAGCGCCAACCGGCTGATCGACAAGAACGACAACGGACCCAAGTCGCGCCGACTGACCACGATCAACCCCGTGGTCAAGCTGTCCGACGAGCTGAACCGGGCCGAGAACACCGAACTCATGCGCTACCGCACCACCGCGGCCACACCGGGCTCGGTCTACCTGCGGCTCTCCTCCCTGGACCGGTTCGACGGCCGAAGCTGGCAGCCCTCCGAACGTCCGCTGACCGACGTCCCGCGCGAGTTCCCCAAGCCCGCGGGCCTGGATTCGGCGGTGCGGACGACCGAGGTGACCACCCGGATCGAGGCCGACGACAACTACAAGCAGTTGTCGCTGCCGATGCCCTACCCGGCGACGCAGGTCCAGGTGAAGGGCACCTGGCGCTACGAGGCCGAGGGGCGGCTGCTGCTCGCCGACAACAAGCAGGACACCCGTGGTCTGGGCTGGACGGTGACCAGCCTGGACGTCGAACCGACGCCCGCCCAGCTCAAGGCCGCGCCACCACCGCCGCCCTCACTCGCGCCGTACGTGGCGCTGCCGCTGCCGCCCGACATGGTCGACCGGGTCCGCCGGCAGGCGCTCAAGATCGGCGGGAACGGCACCTCCTACGACCGGGCCCGCAACCTGGAGGAATGGTTCGCCCGGTCGAGCCAGTTCCGCTACGACACCAAGGTCCCGCAGGGCAACGGCGCCTCCGCCCTGGAGAACTTCCTGGAGCAGAAGGTCGGCTACTGCGAGCAGTTCTCGTCGGCGATGGCGGTGATGGCCCGCACGCTCGGCATCCCGGCGCGGGTCGCGGTCGGCTTCATCCCCGGCACGCTGCAGACCGACCTGACCTACAAGGTGAGCAGCCACGACGCGCACGCGTGGCCCGAGTTGTACTTCTCCGGCGCGGGCTGGATCCGGTTCGAGCCGACCCCCTCGCGGGGCAACTCGCCCTCCTACGCCCAGCAGGACGTCGCGCCGGTGCTGCCCTCCGCGTCCCCCGACAGCGCGGACGAACTGCCCACCAAGCAGCCGCAGGCGTCGCCGGGCGCCACGCCGTCGGCGTCCGCGTCCGCCGCGCCGGTCACCGCCGCGGGCTCCTCGAACGGGCCCTGGCTCTCCGGCCGGACGCTGCTGATCGGCACCGGGATCGCGCTGGTCGTGCTGCTCGCGGCGGCACCGATGTTGACCCGGGGCCGGGTCCGGGGCCGCCGACTCGCGGCGCTGACCCGAAACGCGGCGGCGCAGGGGAGTGCCCCCGAACCCGGCGATCGCGCCGGGCCCGTACTCGGCGGTTGGGCCGAGGTGCTCGACACCGCGCGCGACCTGGGCCATCCGGCCTCCGGCGCGGAGACCCCGCGCCAGGCGGTCGAGCGGCTGCTGGGCGTGTTGTCGGACCGGGCGGCGTCGGACACCGACGACACGAAGGCCGAACCCGTCGTGGTGGACGCCGCCGTGCTCGCGGCCCGCGAGGCGCTGCCGCGCGTCGCGCTCGCCACCGAACGGCTGCTCTACGCGCAGACCCCGCCGACTCCGCAACCGGGCCTGGGCGAGGACGTCCGGGCGGTCCGCAAGGGCCTGCTGGCCCGGGCCGGCCGCGGCCGGCGACTGCGCGCGACGCTGCTCCCGTCGTCGTTGCGCCGCCGGGGCCGGCCGAGCCTGGCCGAACGCCGGTACGCGCTCACCGATCGGCTCCGCCGGCGTCGAAGCGACGGCCCGGGACCCGCGCCGAAGCCGGCCGACGTCGGCTGAGGGCGGCGGTCGGACCGACGACGGTCCGGATCGGGAGACGCGGGTCCCGGGCCGGGAGACGAAAACGCCGGTGGGGGGGGGGGGGGGGGGGGGGGGGGGGGGGGGGGGGGGGGGGGGGGGGGGGGGGGGGGGGGAGGGGAGGGAGGGGGGGGGAAGATAGCA
>NZ_JBVHLU010000035.1:0-92315 GCF_055558835.1 Embleya sp. NPDC025285 | reverse complement strand
CTCCTCACCACCCAATACCTCGACGAGGCCGACGAACTCGCCGACCGCATCGCCGTGCTCCACGACGGAAAGATCGCCGCCGAGGGCACCGCCGAGGAACTCAAGCGGATGATCCCCGGCGGACACGTCCGGCTCCGATTCACCGACCCACGCGCGTACGAACGCGCCGCCGCCGCCCTGCACGGCGTCACCTGCGACGACGAGACGCTGTCCCTGCAAATCCCCAGCGACGGCAGCCAACGCGAACTGCGTTCCATCCTCGACCTACTCGACGCGGAGGACATCGAAGCCGACGAACTCACCGTGCACACCCCCGACCTCGACGACGTCTTCTTCGCCCTCACCGGCGGCACCGACCAGCCGAAGGAGGCTGTCCGATGAGCTCCCTCTCCCTCGCCGTACGCGACTCGTCCACGATGCTGCGCCGCAACCTGCTGCACGCGCGGCGTTACCCGTCCCTCACCCTGAACCTGCTGCTCACGCCGGTCATCCTGCTGCTGCTCTTCGTCTACATCTTCGGCGACACGATGAGCGCGGGCATGGGCGACGGCGGAGGCGACCGCTCCGAGTACATCGCCTACGTCGTCCCCGGCATCCTGATGATGACCATCGGAGGCACCGTGGTCGGGACCGCGGTGTCCGTGTCCATGGACATGACCGAGGGCATCATCGCCCGCTTCCGCACGATGGCGATCCACCGCGGGTCCGTACTCATCGGGCACGTCATCGGCAGCGTCCTGCAGTCGATCGCCAGCGTGTTCCTGGTGGGTCTCGTCGCCGTGGCCATCGGCTTCCGGTCCACCGACGCCACGGCCCTGGAATGGCTCGCGGCGTTCGGCCTGATGGCACTGGTCGCCCTGGCGCTCACCTGGGTCGCGGTCGGAATGGGCATGGTCAGCCCCAACGCCGAGGCGGCCAGCAACAACGCGCTGCCGCTGATCGTCCTGCCGCTCATCTCGAGCGCCTTCGTCCCGATCGACGCGATGCCGGGCTGGTTCCAGCCGATCGCCGAGTACCAGCCGTTCACCCCGGCCATCGAGACCCTGCGCGGCCTGCTGCTCGGCACCGAGATCGGGCACAACGGATGGCTCGCGGTCGCCTGGTGTCTGGCCCTCTCCGCGCTCGGCTACGTCTGGTCCAAGGCGGTCTTCAACCGCGACCCGAGGTAGTCCGGGACGAACCCGCGGGCCGTCTTCCGCAACTTGTCCCACTCGGGGCGGCGTACACCGACACCACGTCGGCGTGCGCCGCCCCCGTTGTGTTTCCGGTTGTTCGTCGGGGCCGGGCTCGGGCTCGGACTGCGGACATCGAGCGTTGGAATTCGGACTGTGTCGGGGTCCGTTCGAGCGGGGTGGGGTGGGCAGGGTGGGGTGCGGCGTGGCGCGGCGGGGTGGGGCGATACGGGGCGACATCCGCGGACACGACGTCGCAGAACTGCTGGTGGCCTGACCGGCGCGACCCCGCCGTGCTCCGAGCCGCGGGTCGCGAGCCGCTCACCGCGTACGGCGCTGACGGATGCAGTTCTCCGAAGGGTGGAGGATGCCCTCGCTCGGGGTCTGGCACGCTCGGTGCCGGCGCTACGCCGGCGCCCCCGCCTCACGGGCGCGGAGATGCGTCCCACGCGCGAGGGCGGCGGCACCTCGGTACGACGAACAGCCGCCCCGAAGCCGCCCGCCGGATTCCGGGTTCCGACCTTGCCGGCGCAAGCTCCCGTGCGTGCGAGCCGGGGTCAGCGCACACGTACTCCGTCGATGGCGATCGCAAGCAGGAGATCGGCCTCGACCGGACCGTCGACATCCTGCTCGGTAGCCAGCGCGATGGCGCCGACGAGCTTCAGCAACCGCGTGATGGTGATGCCAGGCCGCACGGCGCCCGCCGCCTGGGCCCGTACAAGGAGCGCGCCACCCGCCTTGGTGATCATGTCGTGGCAGGTCTCGCCCAGCCCCGGATCCCCGTCGCGCATCAGCGACGCCCCCAGGCCCCGGTTGGCTACGGCATGTGCACCGACGGCGTGCAGCCAGGTGGACAACGCCTGGCCCGGGTCGGGTTCGGCGAGCAGATCGCGTGCCCTCGCACACAGGGCTTCCACCCGGTCCTTGAAGACCGCCTCCAGGAGTGCCTGCCGGGAGGGGAAGTGGCGGTGCAGCGTGGCCGATCCGACTCCCGCGCGGCGGGCGACCTCCTCCAGTGAGGCGTCGGCGCCGTACTCGGCGATCAGGGCCCCGGCGGCGGCCACGAGCTTCTCGACGTTGCGGCGGGCGTCCGCGCGCATCGGTCGGCCGGGCGGGGCGGCGTCCTTGGGCACGGGCACTCCTGACGGCTTGAAAAGTGGGGTGGTCCTCCATATCGTAGCGAACGAGAAATGGAGGGCCACCCCACTTATGGCGTGGCTCCCTTCCGCACGGAAACGATGGAGAAAACAAACGTGATGCCGACGCAGAAGACCGTCGTGGTTGTGGGAGCAACCGGCTTGCAGGGCAGGGCTGTCGTACATCACCTGCTCCGCGACGGCCGGCACGTGCGTGCACTGACACGTGATCCGAACGGGGTGCAGGCCGCCGCCCTGGCACAGGCAGGCGCGCAGGTAGTGCGGGCGCGGATGGAGGACGTCGACTCCCTGGCCGCTGCGGCCGAGGGCGCCTGGGGCCTGTTCAGCGTCCAGCCCACCGTCGGATCGCCGGGCACCGCACCGGACTTCACCGCCGAGGACGAGGTGACCTGGGGCATCAACGTTGCCGAGGCGGCGCGGGCCGCGGGTATCGGGCACTTCGTCTTCACCTCGGTCGCCGGAGCGGACCGACACCGCGAGGAGAAGCTTCCGGTGAACCTGGTCGCCAAGTGGCGGATCGAGCAGCACATCGCGGCACTGGGGCTGCCCGCGACGATCCTGAGGCCGGTGTCCTTCATGGATAACTTCACCGGCGGCTACGCGCTGCGGAACGGGAATCTGTCCACCGGGCTCGCCCCCGACATCTCCCAGCAGATCATCGCCGTCGACGACGTCGGCGCCGTCACCGCACTGGCGTTCTCCCGACCGAAGGAATGGATCGGCCGAGCGGTCTCCCTCGCGGGAGACGAACTCACCCCGGTTGAGATCGCCGCGGCCATCGGGAAAGCACTCGGCATACCGCTTCCCTGCATACAGATTCCGATCGACGCGATCCGGGCCCTGAGCGAAGACTTCGCCTACGCCAACGAATGGCTCAACGAACGCGGCTACCGCGCGGACATTCCCGCCACCCGGAGGATCCACCCGGGCGTGACGGACTTCCGCACGTGGCTGGAGAGCACCGGCGCAGCCCGGATCGCCGCATTCCTCGACGCCGAGCGCACGGCCGGACAGGACGCATGAGCACCCGCACGCACATCCGCATCAACGGTGACACCCACGGCCTCGGCCATACCCACGGCCACCGCCACACCCACGGCCTCGGACGCGTCGGGATCTGGGCAGGGGACTTCGATCGTCTTCGCGCACCCGAGATCCGTACGGCCGCCGCCGCGATCGAGGAACTCGGCTTCGGCACGCTCTGGTTCCCCGAGACCACGGGACGGGAGGCCATGGCCCAGGCCGCGATCCTCCTGGCGACCACCCGGCACATCACCGTGGCCACCGGCATGACCGACATCTACGCCCGCGACCCGATCACAACCGCCGCCGGGCAGCGCACCCTGGACGAGGCGTTTCCCGGACGGTTCCTGCTCGGCATGTGGGACAGTCACCCCAGCCTGGCCCAGGACATTCGCGGCCACCGCTTCGGCCCGCCCCTGGCCACCATGCGCTCCTACCTCGACGCGCTGGACATCGCCCCGTTCGGGCCGCCCGACACCGCGACCTCACCGAACCGCGTACTCGCCGCCCTGGACCCCGACATGCTGGCCCTCGCCGCCGAACGCGCCCGGGGCGCAACGGTGTTGGGCATGCCCATCGAGTACACCCACACCGCAAGAACCATCCTCGGGGACGACGGCCTCCTGGCCATCACCCAACTGTGCGTACTGGGCGACGACCAAGCGGCCACCGCCGACCTGGCCCGCGCCACCGCCGCGGACGCACTGCCGAACCGTCACCAACTCCTGCGCGGACTCGGACACGAGAATCCGGAAGCCCTCGACAACCGGCTCGTCGACGCCTTGGTCGCCCACGGCCGCGCCGGGGACATCGCCCACCGCGTCCAGGCACACCTCGACGCCGGAGCCGACCACGTCAGCCTCCACCTCGTAACGTCCACCCCCGGCTCCCCGCCCATACGGCAGTGGGAGCAACTGGCGAAGCACCTACCCGTCTGACGCGGCACGACCGCGCACGAACCCGGACGGCGGCGCGCGTACCGAACCCTGAAGAACGGTGGCCAGGAGACTTGTACGGCGCGATCAAGGCGCGGCAGCGGGCGTCCGAACTGCGGCCCGTGTCCGCCGAGGAGTACCGCACCATCGGCCGCACCTGCGTGGCCAACGACGCCTGGCACGCCGCATACGCATCCGAGGCAAGCGCACCATTCCTGGCGGCATACCAGCGGGACGCCATCCAGGCATACACCACCACCCGGCTGCACTGACCCCCACCGCCGAACTGCCCCTACAACAATGGCCCCTGCCGGCGACCACACCGACAGGCTCACCTCGCCCGACCCCGCAGGCACCGGGCGAGGCGCCGTCCGTTCTCGCCCTCAGGCTCAAGCTCGGGTTCCGTGGCTCAGGTTCCGTGGGTCAGGTTCCTTGGCTCAAGTTCAGTGGGCTTCACGAAGTGTGATGTCGGATGTGTCTGGTCATCTGGCCTCAGCATGTCGCTTCTATCCGATGGAGCCGGTGGGATGTCCGTGTACCCGTCCTTGACTCGTGCCGTGGCCGAGGCGCTGATCGACGTCGTCCGGTTCGTGGAAAGCAGCGACGACGAGCAAATGAATTTGGACGATGCCGTGAAGTTGCTTGAGGGCGTGGGACATCTGCTCGGTCAACTGTCGGCGGGCCAACGCGCCGAATTGCTCGATCTGATCGCCGAGATGGCCGATGCGGAGTCTGATCCGTCTCGCCGCGAGTTCATCGAGCAGTTCCCCGACGGATTCGGGCTGCTCGACGACGAGGACTGACCCGTGTCATCCGACGAGCAGGACACGCTTGCACAGAGGTTCGACGGGCGCCTTGAATGCGTCCCTCGACGCCCGGAGGAGCAAGCACCGTCGACGACGGCGTCCCGGGAGCGGAGCGAGGCGTCGGAGGATCACCCTGCGCGCGTGTTCCCGGCCTCGGCGCGCGTGCGTTGGTACGATCACGCATGACCTCACAGCGGGCGAACGGCGTCGAACTCGGCATCGAGAGCTTTGGTCGCGACACCGATCCGCTCGTCCTCCTGGTCGGCGCAACCACCATGCTCTCGTGGCCGGATGCGCTGTGCGAGCGGCTTGCGGCGGGTGGACGACGGGTGGTCCGCTACGACCTGCGCGACTGCGGAGCCTCGACGACCGTCGACCCGGAGGCGCCGGCGTACAACCTGCGCGATCTCGCCGCCGACGCCGCCGCGCTGGTCGGTGCCCTCGGCGCCACGACGGCCCACCTCGCCGGAATCGGCGTCGGCGGAATGGTTGCCCAGGTCGCCGCGCTCGACCATCCGGACGCGTTCTCGGCGCTGACCCTGGTGGGCACGCGGCCGGTCGCGCCCGGCCCCGTCGACGACGACCTGCCGGACCACCACGCGGCGACGATACAGGCGTTGTTCTCCCGTCCCATGCCCGACTGGAGCGACCGGACGGCGGTCGCGGCATACGTCGCCGAAGGCGCGGAGTTCCTTGGCAACGACCCGGAACAGGTACGCAGGACCGCGGCCCGGATCTGGGATCGCACGCCCTCGACCGAACCGGCGGTACAGCAGGCGAATCAGCTCGCGATGGTGTTCGCCCGCCTCGACTGCGCGCCGCGCTGGCGCGAGCGCCTGGGCGACCTCGCACTCCCGACCCTCGTCGTGCACGGACGGGTCGACCCGTTCTTCCCTGTGGGCAACGGCGAGGCACTCGCCACGGCAATCCCCGGAGCACGCCTGCTCGTCCTCGACAAGATGGGCACCGTCATCCCCGACACGGCGGCCGACAAGCTTGCGGCGGCGATGCTCGAACGTTGACGCCGCCTACGACTCCCGGAACCCGGGCCCACGGCTTCACGGTTCGGGTCGAGCGGCCCGGCACGGTTCGGCTGCTGCTGCGGATCCCGTGACGCGCCGGTCATGCCCGACGTGGCACTCGTCGAGTGAGCCGGAGCCTCAACGACCGACTCCACGCGCTTCGTGTGCGGAGCCACCATGGGCGAGAGCGAGGCGCGCTGCTGCGTCGACCACGGCAACGCCCGTGTCGGAGGCGCAGGATACGGTCTCCGCGTTGATTGAGGCCGGTCAGAGCACCTTCGAGGTCCGCGGTCATGGGGGGTGGGGCCGGAAGGGCACAACTGAACACAGGCAAGCCCACTTCGTGGAGGCCCTACCGGCATCCATACCTCACCCCCCTTCAACGCCCCGCCGCAGCACCGGTTGTGCGAGGGGACCGGACCGGCGGCTTGGAATGCCCCGGCCGCGCCGACGAGATCTGGGCCCGATCCCAGGCCACCTTCCTCAGCAAGGTTGTCGGCCCGCACTTCGAACAGATCTGCCGCGCAGCAGACATACGATGGGCGCCGGCCGGAGCACACCGGCTTGAAGGTGTCGTCGCATGGTGATCGGGTGATCGGGTGATGGGCGCGAGGAAGCGAAGTCAGGGCGTGGGCGGGACGACTCGGTGAGTTCATGGCCGCGTTGGAGCTTGCTCGGACCTCTCTTCGGCCAAGGGAGCGGACTACACGATTCGGGGTTGCCGGTGGTGTCGCGGCGAAGGGCCCTCGGGTGAAGCCATATTTGAAGAACTACCGTGCCGGGGACCCCATCCTCAAGGCGGTAGGAGTCGGCGTCGGCGTTGCAAAGGACTCCCGGCCGACCCCGTTCCGGGCTCCTCGTGGGATCACACCTGACGATCCGTTCTACCGCCAGGTGCTGGCCGCACGTTCCGTAGCCGAGGTGGGGGACCTGCTGCACACCAAGTTCGGCCAGGATGTCGGGGAGGTCGTTGTCGATATAACCGGTGCGGACCTGTACATCGCCAAATTCGTCGCCATGGCCGCCGGACACTGGTCCGGACTGCACCCGGGACACGACAACCTCGGCTACCTCGGAATCAAGGACACCGACTGGGGCAACGACCTGTACGCGGCTCACGCGAATCCGGCCGGGGCGGTCCTCCTGCATGCGACGAATTTCAGAGGCGAGGGCTACCGGGATCGGCTGGCAGAGGGAGTCGTCGGGGGTATCGAGCACGTCATTGACGATTCGCCCGAATACGCGGCGATCACGCACGTACTGCACGAACTGTCCCATATCGAGGCGTACAGATTCGGCGGCGAGAATCACTCGTTCATGCCCAACATCCTCAAGGCAGACAGGAAGGCCGCTCGCAGAGCCAAACCGCGGTTCAAAAACACCTCGTCGCGTCGGACAGCCCAGCACCCGGCCTTCGCGCGATTCCCCCGGCTACGTCTATTGGACGACAAGGCGATCGCCGAACAGATCAGCCCCTACGCCGCAACGGGCAAAGAGGAGACCTACGCGGTGGCGAAAGCCAAGGTCTACATCGCCGGTGATCAAGCAGGGGACGCCAGCCTCATGGTGGCGGGCCTGGGGCCGTCCATCGCCGCGGAGATCGCCGCAGCCCCGGGGCTGGTCGTCACGTTCAACCATCTGCGCCACCACCTCGACGAGGTAACCGGTCTGGAAACCACGAACCTGGTGGCTCGCCGTCGCGAGATCGAGAACGCCCGCGCCCTCGCCGAACAAGCGAGACAGGCCAGACAAGCCCGTGCGCAAGCCACCCCGCGCCGAGGACTCCGGTCGCTGTTTCGTCGGGGCCGGCACACTCCCACTCCCGCGGTCGTGCAGTCACGCCCCCGACAACCGCTTTCCCTTTCGACTCCACCCGGCACAACCAAGCCGACGCACAGAACGAACGCGTTCGGACAGCGAGTTACCGCTGCGCCGGATTCGGGGTCGAGTGTCGGACCCGCGACCCGCACGCTGCGCGCCGGCGCCGTGGCAGTGGCAGGAGCACACGGCCCTGCGGTTCCGGTGACCCCACATCGCCATCACATCGTGCTCGGCGGCAAGTTGGCGTCGGTGCTCGGTCCCGCGAGTGAGGCAGTGCCGCGTGTGGGCTCGGGCGTGGTGAATACAGCGGCATCGCCTCCGGCGGGTGTCGGGAAGGGGGATGACCGCAGTCGGTCCAAGGACTCCGGGAGGTCCCCACGCGGGTTGGGGTGAGCCGGATCCGGATGGCGCGCACGACTGGTGGGGGCCGCCTGGTCCACCCGTATGCGACGGCTCAAAGCCTTGGCTCGGCGCTCGGATTGCTGTTCGATCCTCTCCCCGGGGCGGGGCGGTGCTCCACATCGGCGCCGGGCTCGGTGCGCGCTGCCGATATTCGCCGCCCGACCGCTACCGGTATTCGTCAGGTCCGACGATGGGAGTGCGAAGCACGCCGATGGATTCGATTTCGACCTCGACGAAGTCTCCGGGGCGGAGGAACTGCGGCGGGGTCATGGCCACGCCGACACCGGCCATGGTGCCGGTCGCGAGCACATCGCCGGGGAGCAGGGTCACGGTGTCGCTGATGTAGGCGATGATGCGGGGAATGTTGTGCAGCATCTCGGAGGTGTTCGCCTTCTGCCGAAGCTCGCCGTTCACCCGTGCGCAGAGGTCGAGGTTGTGCGGGTCGTCGATCTCGTCGGCGGTCACGAGGACCGGTCCGATCGGTCCGCTCCTGTCGGCGTTCTTGCCAAGCGTCCACTGGGTGGTGCTTGGGAGCAGCCGCAGTCGCCGTGGGATCGATAGCGGCCCGGCTGCGAGCGCAGTACTCGGCGTGGTGACGGCGTACGTGGTGACGGCTCACATGGCGGGGATCACCGGGCCGTGCCGGCACTCGGGGTTGAAGTGGTGGAACAGCGCTGTGCCGATACCCGTGCCGACCGTTACCGGGCAGGGCAGGGCTGCGCGGCCTGCGGGGCGGCAATCGATCGCTTGTGCTCCGATTCGAGCGCCGCGAACGTGGCCGGCTCCCGGCTCGGTGCGGGGTACGTGGAATCCCGGATTACGCGGATACCCGGGCGACGGACGCGACCGATGATGTAGCGCCGGCGGGCGCCGGCTCATGTCCGCGTTCGTCCCGGACCAGGGCGTCGGCTCACCCCATCAGGTCCCCGCCCTCATTCGCCCGCCCACGGCACCAGGACGGCTCGGGCGATCGTGTGCCCGACGGTGAGGAAGCCGAGGGCGGCCGGGGTCGACTCCGGGGTGACGCCGAGGGCCCTCACGGACGGTACGTCGAGTGCGTTGATGGCGATGTGGTAGTGGTGCTTGCCGGTTCCCGGCGGGGGTGCGGCGCCGACGTAGGCGGTCGCGCGTACGTCGTTCGCGATGTGGAAGGCGCCATCGGGAAGTCCGCCGTCGCCGAGCGCGCCCGCGCCGGCGTCGAGGGATGTCGCATCGGCGGGGATGTCGGCCACCGCCCAGTGCCAGAAGCCGGACGGGGTCGGGGCGTCGGGGTCGTACATCGTGACGACGAAGCTGCGGGTGGCGGGCGGGAATCCGCTCCACGACAACTGCGGGGATCGGTCCTCGGCGCCGGCAACGCCACTCATGGCGGCGAACTGCGCCGGTGACAACGGCGCTCCGTCGGTGACGTCCGCGCTTGTGACCGCGAAGTCGGGAACGGCGGGCAGGGTGTCGTACGGGCCGGTCATCGGGTCTCCCATCGGATCTCGATCGGGGTGCTTCTCGATCGAAGTGGCTGCTGACTTTCAATAGTCAAACATACTTTTAAAAGTTCTGCCATCTGTCGAATGTTGTAGGATCCGTCGCGTGGTGAGAGAAGCCGGGCGGCAGACCCGCAGCGAGGCGGTACACGACCGCATCCGGGCCGACATCCTGAGCGGCCGGCTCAGGCCCGGCCAACGGCTGAAGTTCCCCGAGCTCAGTGAGCGCTACGGGGTGAGCACCGGCGCCGTACGCGAGGCCCTGCTCAGGCTGGTCGCCAGGAACCTGGTCAGCTCCGAGGCACACCACGGTTTCCAGGTCACCGACGTGACCGCCCGCGGGCTGGCCGCCCTGACCGACGTACGCACCGAGATCGAATCCCTCGCCCTGAGCCGCGCGATCAGCGAGGGTGACCTCGCGTGGCACGCCCAGGTGCTGGCCGCCCACCACACGTTCGAACAGACCCCACGCGGTGACGGCGACCAGCCCACCGCGGACTGGCTGATCGCCCACACGGACTTCCACACCGCGCTCCTGGCCGGCTGCGCCAATCCCCGCCTGCGCGACCTGGCCTCCTCGCTGAGGGAAGAGGCCGAGCTCTACCGGCGGTGGTGCCGCCCCACGCCTGAAGACGCGCGCCACTGGACCGAACAGGCGGTCCACAAGGAACACCGCGACCTGCTCGACGCGGTCATGGACCGCGACAGCGAACGTGCCGACACCATCCTCCGCAGCCTGATCGGCGCCACATCAAGCATGATCCTGGACACCGAACCCCACCCGTGATCCCAGCCGACTCCCCAAGCGTTACGCGTCGATCCCACGACCGGCCTCCCGGTCCACGAAGCACGGCGCGCGGGGCAAGGCCCCAGACCACTGTCCGCCGCGCGGGCCCTTCCGGCCCAACAGGGGATGCAGCGGCGGGCCGCGATGCCGGCGACGCGACGACGGGCGTTGTCCGGGCGCAGGTCCCCGCCGGCATCGCCGCCGGCCGCCACCGCGTGCTCCGGGCCGAGGCGCGATCGGGGCCGGACCCGGCCTGGGGGCGCTGATCGAGGCGACAACCGACCTCGACTCGGCCGCGCGTGTTCGCGCGGCCGCCCGTCCCGCCTGATCACCGATCTTGGTGCTCGCCGCGGCTCCGCTCCCGGAGGAGGGCCTCCGCGCGGTCGATGATCTCGTGCTGGGTGGTGCCGAGCGTGGCGTACAAGGCGAGGAGCTCCTCGGTGGCATGCGGCGGCAGTCCCGCGTCCCGGCACCACACCCTCGCCGTGGCGTACCCCTGGCGCAGGGCCTCGAGGTCGGCGGCGAGCTGCATCCGGACGACGCGGGCCGCGACGTCCGGATAGTCGTAGAGGACCTGGTGCCGGCGGTAGAAGGGCAGTCCGGCGTCGTCGAGGAGGGTCGGCAGCGTGCGTTCCCGCCACGCGATGTCCACGACAGACCAAGCGGCCTCCGCGAGCGGCGTCCGCCTCGGCACGACGACCGCGCGAACACCGGTCCCGCGTGTCCAGGAGTGCCGCCGGACCGTCCTGACCCGAGGGCGGGCGATCTTGATCCGCACAGGCGCCTTCGCCTCCGCGTCGCGCGCGCGGCGCATCGCGGTGATGCTCTTCGCCAAAGGCGCGTCCTTCAGTTCCTCGACCACACGACCAATCGTACGCACATGTGTTCGAATGCGAGTACGTCTCGGCGTGCCGCGCACCGGCCGAAAACGCCGTCACATCAGCCGAGAGGCGATTCACCGGGGTAAACGGCGACACGGGTGTCCGCTGTTATGACCACTCCGACCCGGCGGGTCGCGCCTCGCGCACAACCGGGCCCATGCGCCCGGCGGCTCGCCCAGCCACGCCAGGGACGACCCGGGTCGCCGGGGGGTGGGTGGGAACGAACGACCGCGACCCGATGACCTCACGGCGGAGCAATCCCCGCGCCTGCCGGGCCGATCCACTAGGGAAAGTCCCCGATGGCTGTGCGGACTTCGCTCCTCTAGCGTCGTGTCGTGCCGGGCGAGTCGTTCGGCATCCACCCGCGCGGGACGGAGATCCGATGCAGGCGATCGTCCAGGACCGATACGGCTCACCCGACGTGTTGCGGGTCGAGGAGGTGGGCAAGCCGACGATCGCCGGCCACGAGGTCCTGGTCCGGGTCCGGGCGGCGTCGGTCAACGCGCGCGACTGGCACGTCATGCGGGGTGACCCGTACCTCGCACGGCTGGTGTTCGGACTGACCAGGCCGAAGATGCGCATCCGGGGTACGGACTTCGCGGGTGTGGTCGAGGCGGTCGGCGAGAACGTGAAGCGGTTCGCTCCCGGCGACGAGGTGTTCGGCGAGGTGGAGGGCGCGTTCGCGGAGTACGTCGCGGTGCCGGAGGACCTGGTGGCGCGGATGCCGTCGAACGTGACCTTCGAGCAGGCGTCCGCGCTGCCGCTGGCGGCGAACACCGCGCTGATGGGCCTGAGGGATGCGGCCCGAGTGCAACCGGGGCACAAGGTCCTGATCAACGGCGCGTCCGGTGGCGTGGGCACCTTCGCGGTCCAGATGGCCAAGGTGTTCGGCGCGGAAGTGACGGGTGTGTGCAGCACCCGGAACGTGGATCTGGTCGGGTCGCTCGGCGCGGACCATGTGGTCGACTACACCCGAGCGGACTTCGCGAAGGCCGACGCGCGGTACGACGTGGTGTTCGACCTGGTGGGAAATCGGACCCTGAAGGACATGCGAAGCGTGCTGACCGCGGAGGGGGCTCTCGTACTTTCCGGCGGCGGGATGTCCGAGGGCGGAAGCCTGGTCGGCCCGATGGGCCTGATCGTCAAGGGACAGGTGGTGTCGCGCCTCGCACGCCAAAAGATGCTGGTCCTGACCGCGAAGGCCGGCCGGGAGAACCTGGAGGCGCTGGCGGAACTCACCGGTTCGGGCAAGATCACCTCGGCCATCGACCGGACCTACGCGTTCGACGAAGCCCCCGAAGCCATCCGACACCTCGAGGTGGAACATGCCCGCGCGAAGGTCGTCATCACCATGTGACCCTGGTGCGATTCACTCCGACTTCGGGTGATATGCCATCCTGTGGCGGATCGCCCTGTGACAGCGCGGCGGGTCCGGTCCCGGTTCCGATTCGCGGTCCCGGCTTGTGGACGAGAGAACCTTCGCTCCGAGTGCCCGTACGCCGGGGCGGTTGCCTTCACCGGCCTGTTCGGCCGAGCCCGCCGGCTTCGTGGGCGCCCGCCGGAAGGAACGCGCCCCGCACGGGTCTCACGGGCACCACTGGCGGTCGGCCTTCGCGTTCCGGTCGAAGTGGACCCGCACCGGCGGGCCCTGCGGCGGGGTGTACTCCAGGGTGCGGTTGCCGAGGAAGCGTACGTTCGCGATCTCGCCCTGCGCCTTGTCGCACCTGTCCAGGATCCACGTGCTCCGGTTCAGACCCACGTCTACGCGAAGTATCAGGCCGTATGCGCGGTCGCGGTGGGCGGTTTCCTCGTAGTCCACCCGCACCGCCCGGGTTCGGCCGTCCGGCGACACCGCCACGACCTTTTCGGTGGAATCGGGGCCGGCAAAGAGGGGCGTGATGACGGCCGCCACGGCGGCGAGCACAACTCCCGACACCGCGGTCAGCACCACGAATGCCAAAGCACAGACGCGGATCAGCAAGCCGCGGGCGGTCGCTGCCACCTCGGCGGCGATCAGGCACCAGCCGATCGCGGCCGGGACGATCTCGCTGGACAGGAATCCGCGCTCCAGCAAGTCCAGGTTCCACGGATTCGGCTCGACGAGCCGCGACACGGCAAACGCTGCGGCGGCCGCCCCCAACAGCACCAGCCTGCGGACGACCACCGCGACCCGAATCCAGTCTCCGGGCGGGTCCCACCCGACCTCGGGCGACGACGGGACGGGCAAACGCGGCCGAGCCCGCCATCGAGCCCGCCATCGAGCCCGCCACGCGTCGTACCGGAGTCGCCGCCCTGGCGGAGTCGAAGGTGTCACCGGATCAGCGGCCACACCACCACGGTAGAACCCGCCCCGGCCCGCCACCACAAAACCGACGAACTACCTTGAGGGCAAGGCCATTTACGGTGGCGGGCGGCGATCGAAGCCGAGACGGCCTTTGCCTTCGCCGGCGCCGACATGCCGCGTTGGGCTCGATCACGAGAGGCCATCTGCCCAAGTCGATCGCCATCGGCATCGGCAACTGCGGGCGGCCCGGGCTCGGAAGGTCTGGCGAGCGAGCCGCTTCGCGCCCGCCTGCGGGAATTTGGCCGAAGTCACCGTAGGAAATCGCGTGGCGTTCGGGCTGTCGCCAGTTTCGAGGGAGCAGTCGTACCCCCGAAACAACTGACCGCGTAGCGGCCGGACCGCCCGCCGATGCTCCGCGTGTGTGGGGCCGGCGCGCGGAACCTGTCCGGCGTGTCCTCGAAGGTGCGTTGCGGCGGGTGGGCGGCCTATTCGGTGTGGAAGACGCCGGGGAGACCGAGCGCGTCGTAGAGGTTGTCGAGCGACCCTCGGGCGCGGTGGACGACGCTGCGCCCCACCGCAGGAATTGTTCGGTCGCCTCATGCGGATAGAAGTCGGCAAACCCGCACAGATATGAGACCTCCGTGACCTACCGTCGCCCCATGTCCTTTGACGCGGTTTTCGAGCAGTCCGACATCGACCCCGACCCCGACTCCGACGACCTCACCGGCGTGATCCCGAGCTATCCCGCCACCGCCACCCGCGACGGCTCATCGTGGGTCGTCCTTGTCGACGGTCTGCCCGACGGCCACGCCGTCCGGGTCCGAGCCGCCACCTGGCACGACGCGGAGATCGATACACACGCGCGTGTCGCCGACGTTCTCGAGGCCGAGCCGGCAACGTTCCTCGCACCCGTCAAACCCGCCGACCCCGACGCCGCCGCCACCCTCATGGACCTCCAGGAGGCCCGAATCGCCCTCGCCTTTGCCGAACAGGCCGTCCGCGACGCCGCCCGCCACGCCGCCCGTACGCTCACCGACCAGGGCTGGACCGCCCGCGACGCCGGTACCGCCCTGCGCCTCCCCCACGAACGCGTCTCCCAACTCGCCCCACGCACCACCCCATAGACACCACAACGTTCGGGCCCTCCGTCAGCCGGTAGGCCACGGAATCCGCACAGGTCGGGCTCCGGGCAGCATGGCGTCTCCGGCCCCGACGAAGCGCGCCGGCTCGCGCCACCCGCATGGCAACTTCGTACACGGGCCGTAGGAGCGCGTAACCGCCCTCACTCGCGGACGTCCGAGATCGTCCGGGACGCAGACCTTCCCGACTCTCTGTCCGAGCCCTGCGCGCAGGCGGTGCGATGGCGTCCTGCGCGGCCGTCCGAGGTCGGCCGCGGATCGGTGTCGGCTGCGCCGGACAGCCGGACAGCCGGACAGCCGACACCGGCAGGCCGCCATCGGCGCGTGGAGGGGAAACGCCCGACAAGGGGCGACGGTGGCGTGTCGGCCGACATGCTCGCCGTACGGATTCCCGGACGCACGTGTCGGGTTGCCGGACACGCGTGTGTCGGGTTCCGGACACCGACACCACCGAGCCCGACACGACATGTCGTCCCACCCGCCACGGGCCGGCGCCGCCATGTCGGCCGACACACACGCGTACTGAACCACCCGACATATGTGTCGGGTTCCCAGAGGTCATCGCCGCCCGACAGGACATGTCGGCGGACACGCTCGCCGTACGGGCCCCCGACAAACGTGTCGGGGAGCGGGCAGGCCGAACCGACGGCGTCGTCGAGGCTCTCCATCCGGGCCCGACCCGTTCGAGGACGAACTCGCGGCATTCCCGCGGTCGAGTGGTGGGGCTGCCTGCCTGTGCGTCGGTTTGGGAATGGTGCCGGATGCCGCGTTTGCGCAGGTGGGTCCGGATCGCGGGGGGGGAGGAGTACGCGACCTTCGCGATCACGTCGGGCGGTGGGAGGCTCCGGCCGGGTCAACGGACGTCCCGGCGCTCGGCGTTGCGGATCAAAGGCGGCGGCTTCGACGGCCTCGGCCCGCCAGAGGGGGACGGCCGTACGCAGCGCTCGCTCAGTGCGGCGATGCGTCCAGGTAGGTGAGGACGGCGAGTACTCGGCGGTGGCCGGCGTCGGAGGCGGCCAGGCCCAGCTTGGCGAAGATGTTGCCGATGTGTTTGTGCACCGCGTTGTCCGACACCCGCAGACGCGCAGCGATGGTCGTGTTGTCGAGGCCCTCGGCGACCAGACCCAGGACCTCCCGCTCACGTGTGGTCAGCGCCGCCAGCGGATCGTCCCGGCGGCGGACGACCTGCGCGATGACCTCGGCGTCGAGGGCCAACCCTCCCGCCGCGACCTTGCGCAGGGCGTCGACGAACTCGGCGACCCGGCCGACCCGATCCTTCAACAGGTAGCCGACGCCGTGGTGGCCGGTGGACAGCAGTTCGGTCGCGTACGTCTGCTCGATGTACTGCGACAACACCAAGATGGGGAAGTCCGTCCGGCGTCGCCGTAGTGCGATCGCCGCCTGGAGTCCCTCGTCGCGGAACGACGGCGGCAGACGTACGTCGACGATGGCCGCCTGCGGATCGTGCTCCTCCACCGCCGCGAGCAGGTCGTCGGCGGTCTCGACGACCCGGGCGACCTCGAAGCCGTGTTTGGCGAGGATGAGTTGCAGACCCTCCGCGAGGAGCACGTTGTCCTCGGCGATCACCAGCCGCACGGCAGCTCCACCGTGATGGCCGTCGGGCCGCCGACCGGGCTGTCCACCGTGACCTCGCCGTCGAGCGCCAACGCGCGCCGGCGTATGCCCGCCAGCCCGGTACCCCGTGCCTCGTCGGCACCGCCCGTCCCGTCGTCGGTGACCCGGATCCGCAGCCGGCCGTCATCGCGTTCGACGGCGACCGTGGCGGCGGAGGCCCGACTGTGCTTGGCCGCATTGGTCAGCGCCTCGACGACCGTGAAGTAGGCGACGGTCTCGACCGCGGCGGGTATGTCACCCAACTCGTCCATGTCGAGCCGGGCAGGCACACCCGAACGCGCGACGACCGCGGACAACGCACCGGGCAGCCCGCGGTCGGCGAGGATCGGCGGGTAGATCGTACGAACCACCTCGCGGAGTTCGGCCAGAGTGGCCTCGGCGCTCGCGTGTGCGCGTTCGATCAGTGCCTCGGCCGTGCCCGGTTCCTCGCGCACCGCCTGGCGCGCCAGGTCGAGATGCATCGTCATCGCGACGAGCCTACCTTGGGCGCCATCGTGCAAGTCGCGCTCGATCCTGCGCAGTTCCGCGCCGTGCGCGTCGAGGACGTCGGCGCGGGTCCGGGTCAGCGTGGCCGCGCGAAGCGCCAACCGCTCCGCCTTGGACGGCGCGAGGAGACGATTCTGCGCACGCGCGAGCGGCGGCAGCACGAGGCACGCCACAGCGCTGAGGGCGACGACCTGAAGGACGCCGAGCAACAGCGCGTCACCCCAGCCGTCGATCGGCACGTCGATCCACAACCGTGGGCGGTTCTCGGGCGAAAACGCCCACCAGGCGGTCGTGCCGATCACGCCGACGACGAAGTTGCCGATGACGAGCAGTACCAGGAGGCCCGTCGGAACGCCTGTCAACGCGTTGAGCGCCAGCCGGCGGCGCGTGATCGGAGACGACTCGCCCGGTACGCCGAGCCAACGCCGCGCGGCGGACCGCCGACGGTCCGCCCAGTTGCCCGCCGACCCCGGACGCGGGAGGAAGAAGAGACCACCGACCGCGGCGACCAGGTTGCCGAGCAGGTATGCGCAGGCGCGCCACGCGTTCGCTCCATACATGCAGGTCAGTATCGCTACAGGGGTACGGCCCCGGCACTACAGCAGGCTGTACCGCAATACCTCCAGCCGGCCGTATCGGCGACGGCCCCGGCCGCGCCTAATTTTCCAGGCATGAAACGCCACCTTCGCGCCGCACCGCTGACATTGACGCTGGTCCTGGGCGCCACCGCAACCGCCGTCCTGATCGCTACGCCCACCCTGGGCGCGGCGGCGACGCCACCGTGCTCTCCGACCGCGGCCGGCAACGCATCCGTCGGAAACGCAGACGCAGGCAACGTAGCTGCCGGCAAGGTAACCGCCGGCAATGTAGCCGCCGGAATCGCAGCCATCGGCAGCGCGGCGATCGGGAGCACGGGAGCGCAGAACCCCGCCGGCACCTTCGACATGCCCGACTACCCGAAGCTGCGCCGCAACACCGAGGCAGTCTCGGCCCTGGGAATCCCCGCTGTTCAGGCGAGGGCGACGACCGGCTACGCCACCTGCGCCGCTCGCGTCGGCGTCGCCGATGTGCGTACCGGACGCGCGATCCCCGCCGACGGCGCGTTCCGGATCGCCAGCACGTCCAAGTCCTTCACCGCCACCGTGGTCCTCCAACTCGTCGGCGAGGGACGCCTTGGACTCGACGACCCGGTCGAACGTTGGCTGCCCGGGATCGTGGCCGGCCGACCGATCACGATCCGCCAACTGCTCCAACACACCTCAGGTCTGCAGGACGCCCTCCCGACGTGGAATTCCAAGGCGGAGTACCTGCAGGTGCGCCACCAGCGTTTCTCCACAAAGGACTTGGTGGCAAACGGGGTCGCCCTGCCGCAACTCTTCGACCCCGGCGAGGGTTGGGCCTACTCCAACACCGGCTACATGATCGCCGAACTGCTCATCGAACGCATCACCGGACAGCCGTGGGACCGCGAGTTCGAACGCCGCATCTTCCGGCCGCTGGGCATGCGACACACCTACTGGCCCGGGACCTCGCCGGACATCCGGCTGCCACACGCCAAGCAATACCAGCGCTTCGACGGCGAACTCGTCGACGTCACCTCCCAGATCCCCTCGTACCCGGCCGGCGGCATCGTCTCCACCACCCGCGATCTCGACACCTTCTTCCGGGCACTCCTCGGTGGACGTCTCCTGCGCCCCGCCGAACTGACCGCGATGAAGACCACCCGGCCGGTCAGCTCCGAGATCGAAGAGATCTGGCCCGACGGCCGGTACGGCCTCGGGCTGGTCTCCCGACCTCTGCCCGGCGGTGATCGCTACTGGGGCCACGACGGCGGCGACTCGGGATCCATCGTGATCCTCGGCGTCACCGAAGACGGCCGACGAGGAGCAGTGGTCTCCATGAACTTCGCCCTCGACGGAAGCAAGCCCGAATTGCTCTCCCAACAACGCGCCGCCGACAAGGTCGTCACCGACGCGCTCCGGCCACCTCGGTAGCAGCCGCACAAGGGGTCTGGAGATCGGTGACCAGGTCTGAAGACGGCAGATGCGGCGGCCCGGGACGGGCCGGCGCCTGCGTCCGGGTCGTCACCGTCCTGCGACCCAGCGCATCCGCGGGTCGACCGGGCACCGCGGCCGTGGCTCCCCGCCACATGCGGGATCGAGCGGCCGCAACGGACGGCGGCGCGGATCCGGCCCGCGGTGCCTACACCGCGCCCTCACCGCCGAGGATCTCCGCGCGGTACCGGAGTTCGCCGACCTTCATGACCTCGGCCGTCCAGTCACCGGGAGTTTGAATGTGCCCGGTCCGGCGTGTCCGCCGCCCATCCAGGAGTGGACTCTGCCGCCCCGGAGAGCATGACGAACATGGCGTTGGTGTCGAGCCCGGCAGCGCACTGATTCGTCTCCAGCGTGCCGTGGACCGACCGCAGTTGACGACCTTGGCGAGGGAGTGCTGGTCACCGAGGTTCCGGACCTCCGCTGTGCTGCCGTCCACCCGCGTCTGCGTGTGGACCGGGGGACGCCGCCGCCTTGGCCGTGGCGGTTGGTGCGTCATCGATTCCTCGGCCGGTTGCCGCTCACCTGTGGACCGCGGCCGCGGCTGGGGCAGGGGACGCCGGCGTTCCATTCGCGGCAACTCACGACCCTGCCGTGGCCGTATGGCTCGCTGTCCGCACCGTCGCAGATGCCGACCGCGTGTGCGCGGTGCCGAGAGACGCTCGACCTGTGCCTCTTCGGCGGAACCGAGCCACGGGACCCGATCGGGGCGTGCCCGGGTGGCGGCGATCGTCGTAGACGCCCAGGAGCCGTGTCGGGCGATGTTTGTCCGGCCTCGTCGTGTGATATCCGCTCGCCGAGGTGGGCGCGGTGCCCGCTTCGAAGCCGGCCCCGGAAGGATTCCAGCATGCCCACGGTGACCACTCGCGACGGTGTCGAGATTTTCTACAAGGACTGGGGCAGCGGTCGTCCGGTCGTCTTCATTCACGGCTGGCCACTGAACGGCGACGCTTGGCAGGACCAGATGAAGGCCGTCGCCGACGCCGGATTTCGCGGCATCGCGCATGACCGGCGAGGTCACGGTCGCTCGACACCGGTGTTCGACGGCTACGACTTCGATACCTTCGCCGACGACCTGAACGACCTGATCACCCGATTGGACCTGCGGGACATCACACTCGTGGCGCACTCGATGGGTGGCGGCGAACTCGCCCGATACATCGGGCGCCACGGCACACAGCGGGTCGAGTCGGCGGTCCTGCTCTCCGCGATCACGCCACTCATGCTCCAGGGCCCCGACAATCCGGAGGGCGTACCCCAGTCCGTCTTCGACGACATCAAGAGCGGCATCCTCACCGAGCGCTCGCAGTTCTGGAAGGACACCGCGGTCGGGTTCTTCTCCGCGAACCGCGACGGCAACAAGGTCACCCAGGGCAACAAGGACGCGTTCTGGTACATGGCCATGGCCGAGACCATCCAGGGCGGCGTCGCGTGTGTCGACGCCTTCGCCTACACGGACTTCCACGCGGACCTCGAGAAGTTCGACGTTCCCACGCTCATCGTTCATGGCGACGACGACCAGGTGGTGCCCATCGACGCCACCGGCCGCAAGAGCGCAAGGATCATCCCGAACGCCACCCTCAAGGTCTACGAAGGCGGTTCCCACGGCATCGCCCTCGTCCCGGGCGACAAGGAGAAGTTCAACAGGGACCTCGTCCAGTTCCTCAAGAGCTGACACGGCCCGGCTGGGTAGGGCTTCGCAAACCCTTCGCGTGCAGGTCTCGGCCGCCCCCCTCAACCGGGCCCGTGCCGTGTCCGGGTCGCCCCGCTGCTGCGCGATCCGGACAGGCGTGTGCAGGGTGTCGACTTTCCCGAAACGGCAGGTCGTGGGTTCGGGGGCGCGCCGTCAAGCCGGATTGTCGAACGGGCGAACACCCCCGAGGCACTGGGTGTCGTCGCACGCCGGGCACGCCATCGGCTCGATCTGTCGGACGTTCGACCCGTCGGACGGGCTCGCGCAGCGGTTCGCCTGGGGTGCCGACGAAGGAGACGGGTACGGGCCGGGCACCGACGATCGCCTCGACCCGCACCGACCTCCACGCGGCGGCGGTGGCGGCGACGTCGATGCCGGTGTCGAAAGCGATGCCGGTGTCGATGCCAATGCCGGTGCCGATGCGACGTGGATGTCGGTGCGGGTGCGGGGTGTGGGTGCGGTAGAGGTGCAGATGCGGCCGTGGATGGAGGTGGGTCAGCAGGACATGGGGTTGGGGAAGGTCTCGGTTTCCTTGGCGGGTGTGGTGCAGGTGGAGGACTTGCCGCTGGTGAGGTCGCGGGGCTGGGTCTGGTCGCGGGTTCCCAGGACCAGGCCCAGTCCCAGGGGCGCGGCGGGAGCGGTGGTGGGATAGCGGACGAACTCCCAGGCCGGGAAGAGGTCTCCGGTGAGTTTGGCGGAGAAGGTCTTGCCGGTGGGGGTCAGGGTCGCTCGGGCGTTGATGCGTCCGAGGGAGAAGCAGGTGCTTGGCCCGAACTCGGATGGGACGCAGACCTTGTCGTTCCAGGAGTTCGCCGCGGACATGCCGATGCTGAGGCCGCCGTCGGCGGTCTTGGACACGGAGAACAGGTTGCGTTCGTCCTTGGAGGCGTCGCCCACGGAGGCGGCATCGGCGACGAACGCGATTGGGAGCGCGTTACGGCACAGCGTCTCCGCGGCGCCGCCGGGCCGGGAGATGCCGACGGCGCAGGATCTGTGGACGTACACGGCGACTTCGCCGGTCCCGGTGTTCCACGCGATGGTGGCCTTTGCGGGCACGACCGGCAGGCTGCTCCAGGAGCGGTGGTCGCCGATGGTGTCGCTGAGGGTGTCCTTGTTGCGGATGAAGGCGCGGGTGATCACCATGCCCCGGTCGATGCCGGGTGCGACCGAGGTGCGGGCGACCCGGTCGCCGGGGGAGGGGGTGGACTTGAAGTACTTCCGGACCGCCTCGTCGTGGTTGCGGTTGGGTTGGGCGGCGGTGGCCCGGGTGCCGAACGCGGGGCGGGCGCCCTCGCGGCCGTCGCGTACGGCGACGACGAAGTAGTTCATGCAGGTCTCGGTGACCTTGGTGTGGGTCCAGGTCGTCTTGGTCTTGAGGTTGTCTTTGACGCGGCGGTACTTGGCCTTGTCCGGGCCGAGAAGGTCGCATCCGGCGGCGGCGTAGACGCGGTAGTCGTCGGCGCCGGTGACCTTGGACCAGGACAGTTGCACCGTCTGGTTGCCGGGCTTGGTTTTGAGGTTGCGTACGGCGGGGAGCGCCGGTGCGGTCTTGGCCGGGGTGGTGGTGAAGGCGGAGGTGGATGCGGCGAGTTCGACGGCATCGGTGGTGACGGCCAGGCCCCGGCCGTCGTTCGAGGGGGCGTCGGGGTCGGAGGCGGAGACGGGGGAGGGGGCGGATCGGGTCCGGGATGTGTCGGCGGGGGTGGTGACCGTGATGCCGGCGGCGAGAGTGAGGCCGCCGACGATCGTGGCGATGACGGTGGATCGGGAGAGTCGGAGGGGGATTTTCACGTGTGCTCCTTGTTCGGTCGTACGCTCGCCCGTTCATTCGTTGTTCGGCGGTGTCGCCGCGACGGGCGTCGCGTTCGGAGGTGAGGCCTTCGGTGTCTCGCGTCAGGCGCCGACGCGGTCCGTCTGGACGATGTTGGACATCGTCGGCCGTGACGTGAGGGGTCGGGACGCGACGAGGGTGTCGTCGGCGGGTGCGTGCGGTTCGACCTGTCCGGGCTTGGCGGGGTCGAATTCCGTGCATCGGGGCTTCTTCTTGTGGGGCGAACGCTTGGTCGGAGTCTTGGCCTTCGGTGTCTTGGCCTTCGGTGTCTTGCTCTTCGGTGTCTTGCTCTTCGGGTTCTTGGCTTTCGAGGTCTTGGGCTTCGAGGCCTTGCCCTTCTTTGCGTCCGGTTGAGGGGTGGCCTTTGCGCGGGCGGGTGCGGGGGAGCAGGTGCGGTCGGGCCGGGTCTGCGAGTCGCCGGGCTTCGTCGCGTCGGTGGGGGCGTCGGTCTCCGGCGGCTCGGTCGAGTCCGTCGAACCCGTCGAGTCCGTCGAACCCGTCGAACCCGTCGAACCGGTTGAACCGGTTGAACCCGTCGAGTCCGTCGAGTCCGTCGAGTCGGTGGTGGTAGCGGTGTCGTTCGTGTCGGTTTCGTTGGTCGGGTCCGCCGGGTTCGTCGAGCAGTCGGCCTGTTTGGGGGTCTGGGCCTCCGGCTTGTCGTCCGGATCGGGAGGCGTCTGGGTTTCGTTCGAACCCTTGGGGCATGCGCAGTCGTTCGACGTCTCGGCTTCGGGTGCCCCGGTTTCGGATCCGCCGGCGTCGGCGTTCGTCGGGGTCTGGGGAGTGTCGGGCTGCGTGCCGACCCCGTCGTTCTCGGGCTCGTTCTTCGGGGCCGGGGTGGATGTCGTGTCCGGTTCGGCCTGCTCGTTGCCCGACTCCTCGGAGCCGGGGTCGTCCGCCGCTTGGTCGGTCGCCGCAGGCTCAGGCGCCTTGTCTTCGGGTTCCGTGTCCTTGGGTTCCGTGTCCTGAACTTCGGTGTCCCCAGCTTCCGAAGCCTGGGATTTTGGGTCCTGGGATTCCGTGCCGTCGGTCTTGTTCGATGCGTTCGAGCCGTCTGCCGTCTCGGTCGAACCCCCGCCGCAGCTCTCGTCGTTGGTGGGGGCATCCGACCCGTCCACGGCCGGGGGCTTCGCGTCGGGCCGGTCGGTGGGCTTCTCGGGCGGGTGCCGGTCGCCGGGGCAGGAACACGCGGGAACGCTCTCCGGCGCCTCGGGGTCTCGGGTGGAGGAGGTATCGGTCCGCGGTGTCGCCTTGGTGTCGGGGCGGGTGTTGCGTGGTGGAGCCGCAGGCTCGGGTGCGGTGGTTTCGCGGGGGACGATGCCGTGGGTCGCGGGGCGTCCGCGTTCGGAAGCGGCCGCGGGTCCGGCGAAGGCGAGCGCCGGTACGCCGAGCGCGGCTGCGCCCAGCAGCAGGCCGACGGGCCGCAGCAACCGGTGTTGTGGCGTGTCCCTGCGGTGCCTTCCGGGACCGGCTGCGAACAGTCGTCGTGTCACGGGGGTTTCTCCTCGTCACTGGTCGGCTCGAACACGGCCGAGCCTCCCCGCCGGTCGCATCGTCCGGCCAGGGATTGGGGCGTCCGGGACTGTCCGGAGTCGTCCGCGCAGGTCAGCGGGCTTTCCTGAGGTCGCTTTCGCGGGTCGGACGACGGCTCCGGTTCTCGAAGGCGCCTTTGCGCTCCATGGACACGGCATACGTCCACCGGGGGTGTCGACGCGCGCCGGCGCCGGCCGCAGGGCGGCCGTGACTCGCGTTGCTTCGGGTCGGGCGCGCAGGGGTTGATTCCTGGGCGGGCGTACGAGCGTCGCGTCGGTCGGCGTCGCGACGCTCCGCCGGCCGGCCTGCGGAAGGGCAGGCCGTCGGGCGTCGGACGAGTCCGGACTGTCTCGGACGGCGAATGCTCTGGCCGGACATCGCCGAGACGGCGAGCGTTTCCTGCGAGCCGCGAGGGCGGCCGACGAGGGAGGTCGTCATGACACAACAAATGCGGCGCGTTCCGGCCCGGGACGGGGCGGGCGACGCGCCTGCGGGCCGTTCGGAGCGGGCGGCCACGACGGCCACGACGTCCGTGCGGGGTACGGGGGCCGGGCAGATCCCGGCTTCGGAGCGCACCGTCGCGGTGGGCCGGGTCCGACCCGCGCGTCGTCCCGCCGCCGGCTCGACGCCTCAATCCGCGGCGGGACGGGGCGAATCGCGAGCGGCCGACCGCGCGAAGACCGACACCCCACCGGCGGGAACGGCCATCGCCGACGCGTCGCCCGCCCCGGGCCGTACGAGGACCATCGCCGGCGGGCGGCGCAGGCACTCGACGGCGCCCGCGAGGGACGCCTGGCGCGCCGCGGCCCGCAAGCGCGGCGGCCTGCTGGTGGTACTGCTGTGCGCGCTCGTCATCGGCGTATTCGCGCTCGTGTCGCCCAGGCCGAGCGCGAGCGAACCCGCCGCGTCGCCCGACCTCGTCGTGGACGTACCGACCTCGGAAGACACGGACGCGCCCCACACGCAGTCCGAGCCCGCCGCCACGGCACCGACGACCACTGCCGCACCGACGACGGCGGCCCCCACGAACACCGCCGCTCCGCAGGACGGCAAGCCCGCGAACGGCAAGCCCGCGAACGGCACCCCGGGCGCCGACGCGTCCACCCCGACCGCGAAGCCGCCGGCCCCGGACACCCCCGCCAATTCCGCGACCGCCCCCGGCATCGCGGTGGGCGAACCCGACCCGACGGGCCCCGCCTCCGCGACTGAGCCGACCCCCGCAGCCGAACCCGTCGAGCCGGCGGCCGAGCGGGAGGTCGTCCTGCGGTGGGGCGACACGCTCTGGCAATTGGCCGTGGACCACAACACGACGGTGGCGGCGCTCCAGGCGTCGAATGGACTCGGCAACTCCACCCTCATCTACGCCGGCGCCACCCTGCGCGTGCCTGGATCCACGGCGCTCAGGTCCACGGCGCACACGTCCACGGAACCCACCGCGACGACAACACCGGCCGCGACGAAGGCCGACACCGACACCGCCACTGATGCCGACGTCTCCCATGCTTCAGTCCCCGACACGCGTGGTACCACCGACCCCCGCAAGCCCGGTCCGGCCGCGCACGCGTCCGGCGCGGACGCTGCTGTGGCCTATGCCAAGGCCCAGGTCGGCAAGCCGTACCGGTGGGGCGCGACGGGCCCCGGCGCGTTCGACTGCTCGGGCCTGGTGATGCGAGCCTGGGCCGCAGTAGGGGTGCAACTCCCGCGCACCACCTGGGACATGGCCCGATCTGGTACCTCGACCACCCGCCGGGCTCTCGTCCCCGGCGACCTGGTGATCACCAACGGCGGCGGCCACGTGCAGCTGTACATCGGGAACGGAAAGGTCGTTCATTCCCCCGGCAATGGTAAAACCGTCACCGTCGCCACCCTCGCCTCGGCGTCCCGGGTCGTCGCGTACCGCCACGTCACCGCTGCCCGTCGCTGACAACTCCCACGTCGCGTGTCACACCCCCTGGCCCGACCGGCGCACCCTTCGACAACCGATGCAACCGCGCCGCGGCACCGAACAGACCTGAGGGAGCCCGGCGGCGCGAACGTCGAAGTGCTCTTCGCAGCGGCGGCGAGTCATCCTCCCGAGAGGGAGGACCGCAGGTCACGGTCCGAACGCGATCGCCACGGACGGCAGCTTCAAGACGCGGGCGTGCTCAAGGTGATCCGCAGCCGCGATCTGCTCCGCCTGATGATGGCTTGGCCGGAGCGCGTACCGCTGCCCGCCGTCAGACGATCAAGGTCCTGGGTGTCGTCGGCCCGTTGCTGCCGCTGGTGACCGGCTTCGCGCCGTGGCCGGCCCCGGTCCGGGCAGCGACCGTCGAGTTCGTGCTCCTGCAGATCGGTGCGATCGTCGTGCACCTGACCGGCGACCGACGGATGCGCGTGCGTGCGACCCCGGCCCCGGCCCGGCGCCGGGCCTGGGCCGACTTCATCGATGATGGTGCCCGGCCACATCCCGAACGATTCACTCTCCGAGGGCACTTCCACTGCCGGTCCGCGAGGCTCCTGCCTCGCGAACCGGCAGTGTCGTGCACCGGGACAAGCCGTGACAGATGTCGAGAAGGACTTGTCCGCCCGCCGTCCGTTCATGAGAATGACCGCTGTTTCGGTCCGTGAACGGGCCGCCACGGGGGACAGGGACGGTCGACCACGGTGACGAATACCCAACCGGGTCCGGACTCGGCGCGCACGCCGGCAGAGTTCGTGACCGCGATGCGGCAGTTACGGCAATGGACGAACCTGAGTTACCGAGCGCTGGAGCGAAGAGCCCAGGGGTTCGGGGCGAGCCTGCCCAGGGCAACGCTCGCCGGCGTACTGAACCGCCAGGATTTGCCGCGCGAGGAACTCCTCGCGGTGTTCGTACGCGCCTGCGGCGGCGACGCCGCCACGGTCGAGAAGTGGACACTGGCGCGCAAGCGCCTGGCTGTCGACCTCGAAGGCCTCGTCGTGTCGGGAATGGACCCCGACCGGCAGGAGTCCGCAGCCGATCCCGACGACGACCCCGCGCACGACGACGAACCGGCCGCACCGACGGACACAAAGCCCCCGGACGACGACCAGACCGCGCCGACCCTTGCTCCCGGCCCCGCCACCGAAGGAAGCGACACCCCGGCCCCCGGCCCCGGCCCCGGCGCCGAAGGCAACGACGGCGGCGGCATCCCGGTCTCCGATACGGGCCAGGCACACGAAGGCGACGAACTCCCGCACACTCCGGCCGAGGACGACGCCCCGTCCCCGATCGCCGACACGCCGCCCGCCGAGGACGCGCCCACGGGCTCGCGCCGGTCGTCGAAGCGGCGGATCCTGTCGGGTATCTCGCGGCGCCGTCGGCTCACCGTGACCGTGGCCACCGTGCTGCTGCTCGCCGCGGGAACGACCGGGATCGGCATCCTGCGCGACTCCGACGACGCCCGCCCGACGCCGCCGGGATCGGCCCCCGCGAACTCGCCCCGTCCGCACAGCGCTGAGCCCACCACGGTGGATACCCCGATCGCCGCCGTGAGTCCCGTCGCGGACGACACACCCGCGTCCCGGCCGTCGGCGAACAGCACCCCACCTGCGGCCGGCGCACCCAAGAGCACGCCACCGGCCCCGCCCGCACCGCGCACCACGATCACGGTGCCCCGCCGGGACGAGTACACGCCCCCGCCCTGGCCCCGGGCCACCTCGCAGCAACCCGCCTTCACCTGGCCGCCGTACAGGACCGAACCGGCCGACCCCTTCCCGGAGGAGACCTGCCACGACGTGACCAACGACTGCCTGTAGCGGGCGCTCAAACCCGATTTGCGCACACAAGCCCCACCCGGCCACCCGGCGAAACAACGCCCACCACGGCCCGACGTCGACCCGGCGAGGCGCTTTGTCATGCCCCGGAACGAGCATGGGCATTCGCCGAACATCGTCTCCGGTACGCCCCTGTCACCCCGCCGGCACGTGAACGAGCGGCACGGCCATCGCACACCGACCCGCACCGTCGTCGCCACGGGACCGAACCCACCTCCGTGAGCGTCGGCGCGGCCGAGGCGCCCACCCCGGCGCAACACGAACCACACGGCGCGGCGTCCCGGATGCCTGATATCCCGTCGAGGCGGCGCAACACCACGAACTCGCCGACCGACACCGGCTCGGACACCGGCGTGACGTACGTCCCCACCCTCGGACAGGGCCTCCGACCAGGCCGGACAGAGCCGGACTGTCCCACACGCCCACAGCCCTTGTCGCAGCCGCGACGGACGGGAAATCTCGGCTCGGACGGCGTCGACGGCCGGCCTCACATCCCGAGAACGGGACAGGCCCCGCGCCGCACCGTCGACAGCCCCGGCCGGGCGACATCCGATCCCCACGACGGCGACGGCGACGTCACGACATCGCCGCGCCTCCATCCTGGAGAACCATCATGGCGACCCGCACAACGCACCTGCGTCTTACGCTGGTCCTGGCACTGACGTTGATCGTCCTCGCCGGACTCTTCACCGCAGCCGACGCCTCATCCTCTTCCTCCTCGTCGTCCCGCAAGGCGTCCTCGAGCACGTCCGCCAAGAAGCCCGCAGCGGACGGAAAGCCCTGCGCCGGCAAGCGCGAGGCCAAGAACCCGAAATTCATCGGCACCCACACCGTCTGGCCCGACGAACCGAACTGGTCCGCCTCGAGTTGGGCTCCCATCGCGGTCAAGCTCGACAAGAGCGTCTCCCTCGCCAACAAGGTCGGCGGCACCCTGGGCGTCAGCCACGAGGGCATCAGCGCCACCGTCGGCTTCGACGTCACCAAGACCTGGACCGACACCATCAGCGCCACCCTGCCCCTGAAGGGCAAGAAGGGCCACTACGTCCTGCGCGGCGGCGCCGCCTACAAGGACTACCGATTCGACGTCTACGAACAACGCGGCCACCTGCGCCTGTTCGGCGGCATCAACGGCACCCTCACCTGCCAGGTCGAGACCCGCGTGAAGGTCGGTACCAGCACCGCGTCCAGGTTCTGGCGCTACGACTTCAAGCACAACAAGGTCTCCAAGTAGCCCCGGGCTCGACCGGAGCAATTCGACCAACCTGAGTCAACCTCCCCAACCGCCGCCGGAGAACGTGCTCTCCGGCGGCGGTTGGGCTTCACCAGCCCATCGGTGAACATTTCACCTGCCCATCGGCGAAACAACAGGTCCGTCTCCCGCGACCGGGACCACCGACCGGCACCGGAAGCACCACTGCTCAGCCTCGACCTCCGCAGCGAATACGACTTCCACGGACCCACGACCCCGGCCCGACCCACGCTGTACCCGCAACCGCAACCGCAACCGCAACCGCAACCGCAACCGCAACCGCACGCGCACCCGCACCCCGAGCCCACCGAGCCGCGTCGCACCCGAGACGGTGAACGACCGCCACCACGCGACCGTACGCGGCCCACCCGAAAGAGAACCTCCCCCGGGCCCCTGCTGCCGGCGTCGCCTCGTACGCGCACGCACGGAACGGCACACCGCACATACCGCGACGCGACACGCATACCGGGATCCGCCCGAACCCGGCGCATTCGGACCGATCGCGCCCGCATACCGCCAGGGTTTACCCGGTTCTCCTGCGCTCGTTGGATGCCGAGTGTGTGGCCGGGCGCCTAGCGTGCCGTGGCCGGGACCGTTCGCGTACAGGGTGGCGAATGGTGCCCGGTGCCGAACGAGTCCGTGATTTCCTGGAGTTCAGTGTGTCCGAAGCCCGGCGCGACGTACCCGACCCGCCCCGACCCGCACACGCCTCGCCGCCTCCCGCGGCTCCGCCCACTCCGACGTTCCCGCCCTTTCCGCCTCCGGCCGGGCCGGGGGAGGTCGGTGCCAGGGAGCGCTCCGGCGCGTTTGCGGGTGGTCCGGTCAGATGGGTCGCGCTGGTCGCGGCGGGCATCGTATCGACCGTGGTCGCCGCCTTGTTGATCAACGGCACGGACGGGGGCGGCGGACACGATCGCAAGGCGTTCCAGGACCCCGCCGGAGCGGGACCACCCGCGGCCGCGGAGCAACAGCCGATGCCACCGTTGCCGTCGATCGACACCACGGGCCGTAAGCCGACGGCGAGCGCGAAGTCGGTTCGCACGGCCGACGTTCGGCCCTCGGCGCCGCCCGCGCCCGGGAAGGACGGCAGGTTCACGGCTCGGCCCGACGACCCGACCACGTGGCCGGACGCGTGCGACATCGTCACCGCCACCGACGTCCGGGAGGTCTTTCCCGATGTGCGCGGCGTCGAAGTCGTCGGCACGGCCGACGCCCGCGGATTCCTCAAGAGCAAGGGGCCCGCGCTGCGCAGCACCACCTGCAAACTCACGCTGGACACGCCTCGGGTGATCGACGCGTACAGCACGATCAGCCTGACCGTGGACATCGTGTCGATCGCCACCGGCGCCGAGATGACCCACGACTGGGACTTCACCGCCTCGGGCCCGCGCCGGCTCGCCGACTACCGGGAACTGCCGCCCTCGGCAGGCGCGGATGCCGGCTACAGCGCGCAGGGCGGCGTGCAGTTCCGCAAGGACGAGTTCATCATCCGGATCACCCCTCTGGGCCACCTGTCCACGCCGGACGGTTACCCCCAACGCGGCTGGGAGGCCGACCTGTTGCCGCGGCTTGTTCCCAAGGCCACCGCCCGCCTGTGACCGACCGGCGGCGACGGCGGGCGTGGCGACGGACCGGGTGGGTGCACCCGCCCGGGCAGGCTCCGTGCCCGCCGCCCCACTCGACCGAAGAGCACCTTGGTGACTCGGCGGGTGGTCCGTGCGGCGACCGGTGGCGTCGGTCATCGCCCACGCGGCGCAGGCCACACCTGCGGTGAACCGTTCGACGTCGCGGATGGCGAGGCCCGTGGGCGTACACGCGGCGGCCGGCTCCACGGTCGGCAGTCGGAAATCGCAAGTCGGCGTCGCCATCGGAGTCCTCGGGGCCACGTCCCACAGGTGTCCCATCTCCGCGGCGGAACAGCAAATCAGGAGCCTTGTGAGTGTCCCGTCCCCGGAGCGGGACGACGACGGTATTGCCTCCCGCCGCCGCAGCCGGAGACGTTGGGTGTGCAGATCACACGATGTGGTCGGGGGGAGCACACCACCCGCTGAACGGTGTGAGAGATGCGAGGAGTAGATGAGTCGGCGAAGGAAGCTTGCGGGCGGTGTCGCGGTTATGGCGATGGCCTTCGGCGGAGTCGTCTTCACGGGCGGCCCGGCCAGCGCCTCCGGGTGCACGTGGGCGCCTTGTGGTCGAGCGGTGAACGACACGGCGAGCGACAAGATGCGTTACACCCTCAAGCTGGACACCGGCGGGGACCATCGGTGCAACGTATGGAACTTCCCCGGTGGGCAACGCACCGTGAGCTGTCAGCAGCAGGATCTGAACCCCGGCAAATCGGTGGGCGGGTGGCTATGGGACAAGAAGGATGTCGATGCCTTCACCTTTCCCGACACCGGATATCACGTGTCCTTCTACGGTGGCGCGCAGACGTACCACATCCGGGGAATGTGGACGAAGATCTCGAGCAGCGACACCGTCAGGTGCTTCGACACGTCCGCGTACAAGACGCCCTACTGTCATGTCGCGCTGGCCCCCTGAGCCGCACCAGGCGAGCCCGGCGGAGACGGAGCTGCGACTTCCTCCACGTGGTCGTGTCGGCGAACCTCCGCGTGCTGTCAGTCGACTCGCCGGGCGAGCACCTGTCCGGGCCATGCGTCGGACATGAAGCGATCGGTGGGGGTGAAACCGTTGCGCTCGTAGTACGCGACCAGTTCGCCCCCGCCGCCCGCCCAGCAGTCGACCCGCAGCAGCTTCACGCCGGCCCGCCGGGTCTCGTCCGCGGCATGGGCCAACAGCGTCGACCCGATGCCGTGGCCGGCGTGCCGTCGGTCGGAGACCAGTAGCCGGACGTAGCGCTCGGGTTCCTCGGCCGGCGCGATCGGCACCAAGGGGTTGGGTCCCGTGTCCAACACCAGGGCGCCGACGAGTACCCCGTCCAACTCCGCGATGTGCGGGTCGTGGTCGGTCATGTACCGCTCGACCCGCGCCACCCCGCCGGGTTTCTGAGAGTACGGTGTCGTGCCCCACTGCTCGGTGTTGCCGCGCTCGTTCATCCAGGCCACTGCGGCGTCGAGCATGTCCAGCACGGCTGGTGCGTCGGCCAGGCCGCCCGGTCGGATCCGTATGCCATGAGTGGTGTCGTTCACGGCGGAAGTCTAGACAGCGTCGGCGGATCGGAGCCGAAGCCATGAACCCGAAACGATGAACCCGAAGCCATGCACCCGCTGCGCTGCGCTGCGCCGCGCCGAACAAGACCGGACCTCGACGGTGACGTCCATCATCGACGCGGGCGCGTAGCGGGCGTGGGCGGTCGCGATCTCCTCGCACGAAGCGGTGAAGTTGCTGGGCCGCGCGCCGTACGCTTGGTTGCCGACAGGAATGGTCGGGTCGCGACAGAGGCGTAGATGGGTGCCTGCGGGAGGCGTTGTGGAACTCCCCCGCGCCGCCGACGTGATCGGGGTGGGAATGGCTAAGCAGGATCGCGACGACCGGGCGTCCGGTCCTCCGCACCTGCTCAATGGCGCGCCTGGCGTCGGTCATGGTGCGCAGTGTGTGGATACGAGCTCCGGGCTCAGGAGGGGGCGGGCCGTGGCCTTCGAGCGTGACGCGTTGCCCGTCATGGCGACCGGCCGACACTGCTCGTTGATCGCGGCCGCATGAACTGGTCCCATTCGTGGGCCGTTTACGCAGTTCGGCGCGGGGATGCACGCCCAGGCCGAGGCGGGACGCCGTTGTTCGCCCCACCGGGTCTGCGGGCCGCCACAGTTGATCCCACCGGGCCGTCGGGGGCTCGTCCGTGGGCGGCTCCGGCACGTGTCGGCACGGTCGAACGGGGAATCGCGGCGCCCGCGAAGGTGCATGGGAGGAGGCACTGTGGCTCGACGACGATCGGTCGGTACCCAAGACGCCGATGTGCACGGTGAAGTACTTCACCCAGTGCCGTATCAGGCGACGTCCGTCCTGACGTGACGTTACGCGCCATCCGGATTGCCCCTCGGATCGCGCGTCGGCCGCGAGCTGTGTCCGTGGCGGAACGCATGCGGGTGGGGTGTCCGTGTGCTCTGCGCCGTCCCGCCGGCTCGCTGTCGATGGTTCGGAAGAAGGGCGCGATTCTTTCCGGGGCTCCCCGGAACCGTGGGTGCGCGGTGCACGCCGTCGCCCGCGACATACGTAGTGAACGACTTCGAACGGCGAGGCCTCTCAATACATGCATCCGATCGCACGCCTTCTCCAACTGATCTTTCTGGTATCGGGGTTCGTATTGCTCGGAATGGGATTCGTCGAGCAGGACGAGGACGATGTCAAGGGGGACTTCAACGAGTGGGTGTGCAGGCCCCTTTCCAGCAGTGAGGAAACCCCCCGCTGCGTATCGGGCGGACAGAACAACTATTCCGTCGCGTACGGCTCCGAGAACAGCGGCCTGTCGATGGGCCTCGCCGGTGTCGGGTGAACGCCGCGTCCATCTCGATCGCGGTCGGCGGTACGAGGCGCGTATCGGCACCGGCCGGCATGGGCGCGTGATACGGCGCCCCGGCATACGACCCGTCCACGCCACCCATGCCGGGCCCGCCGCGCTAGGGCGTGTCTTCAATCCCTGTCGGGCGTCGTGGAGCCCGACGGGGATTAAAGACACGCCCGAGGGGCCCGTCCGGCGGATCTTCGGCTGGGTCACTGCGGAGGTAAGTCGTGCCCTACGTCGTGGGATCAGCCCGTTCGGAGCGCAAGGTGGCACTCACTGTGGGCCGGCGCCGGGACCCGGACCGGGGTGCGCGGGGTGGTGACCACCGGAGCCGTAGTCCGGCCGGCGAGCCGCTGGGTCCTGCCCGGCGGATCATGTGGCTCGTTCAGCGTCGCCGCGTCGGTTTGTTGGCATGGTCATGGGGCGGGGAGACGTGACGAATGAGTTTCGCGCGGGGCCTAGGCTCGCGGACATGACGACACCCTCCGAGGACTGCTACTCCTGCCGGCAGGACGCCTCGTACGACACTCTCCCGCCTCGCGAACGGATCGCCTCCGACGTGCTGTGGAGGGTGACGCACTCGGTCGGCACGAGTCTGCCGGGTTGGCTGGTCCTGGTCCCCCGGCGACATGTGACCTCGATCGCGAACCTGACCGATGACGAAGCCGCCGGTTTGGGTCTGTGGCAGGTCCGCCTGGCGCGGGCACTGCACGAGACGACCGGCTGCGCCAAGACCTACGTGGCGCAGTTCGCCGAGAAGCCGGGATTCGAGCACGTCCACTTCCACGTGGTGCCTCGGATGGCGGACCTGGCACCCGAGTTGCGTGGCCCCAAGGTGTTCACCCTGTTGCACCCGACCGGGGCCGAGCGGGTGTCGACCGTGGAGATGGATCGGGTGGCCCTCGCGATACGCAAGTGCCTCGGACAGGACCACGGCCGCGTTCACGACCCCCGGATCGGCTGACCCTCCTCCCGGTCGATCCCGCCGGTACTGTCCGGTTCCGGCTCTGAAGGTCGTGTCCGCCTCGGCAGGAACGGGCAAGGCTGGTGATGCCACGGCGGTCGGTGAGGCGGCTCAATCCCCAGCGACCGTGAGTACGATCTTGCCCTGAACGTGTCCTCGGGCGGCGCGTTCGTGCGCTGCTCGGGCATCCGCGCGCGCGAATGTGCTGTCGATCGCGACGCGGACCGTGCCCGCGTCGAGCAAGCGACCCGGTTCGAACGAGCACCTCGCCCGGCCCCGGAACGGGAATCGGCACCTCGGCGTAGCGCAGAACCTCGGGGCCACCGTGTAGCGCAGAACCTCGGGGCCACCGTGCTCATGGATCCGGATCGCCCTCATCGTGTGTCGGCATCGTCTTCTCCTTCTCCTGCCCGTGCTGCGGTATAGGGCTATCCGGATCAGTGATCCATATAAGTGGCCCACTGATCCGAATATGTGAACGCGCCACCCGGCAGAACTGCTGCGCGTGGCCGCCACCGACGACTGCCCCTTCCACCCCAGGCCTTCCGTCTCCGGGGCCCGTTGGGTGCTGCCGCGTCTGGTCGGCGAGGTTGCGTACGCCGCCATCACCCGCGCGGGACTGCTCCGACACCCTCGTGGCATCGCCTGCGCCTCGACCTCGCCCCGGACGACGTCGCCCGACCGCGGACCGGGCGACGTTCCCCGCAGATCGGGCCACACTCGAACGATGGAGATCATCGAGGCGCACGGCTACCTCGCCGTGCCGGGTCTGGGTGACGTGGAGGTCGACGTCGACCTGTACGACTGGCCGCCGGCCGAGCATGTCGGTCCGGTCGCGTGGAGCGCGGTGATCGCCGAGGGCCCGGAGCTCGCGGTCGGCACCAAGGGCGAACTGCACGTCGACGGCGAGAACACCGAGATCGGCCACCCGTTTACGGTCATCATGAACGCCGGCCGCGTCACCCGGATCTGCGGCTGCGAGAACACCTGAGGCTCAGTCGAGGCCCGCTTCGGCGCGCAGCTCGGCGATCTCAAGGTGCGCGGCCGCGAGATCGGCGGCCATCCGTCGCGTGCCCTCGGCTACACCCGCGTCCCACATCCGACGTACGAGTTGCTCGGCGGCGGCCTGGTCCAGGCCGGTCGCCACCATCACGCGTTGGGTCAGGGTCACGATCGGATGCTCGTCCATGTCTCCAGAACATCCCGCCGGCTCGTACTCCGCACGGCGAGGACACTCGTCACGCCGCAGCCTTGACGACAACGGGAGCGCGGCGCCGGAACAGGGCTTCACCATCACCACGGCAGGCGAACGCCGCCGCGTCCCAATCGACTTCGACGACCTGAGTGCGACCGGACCCAGCGTCCCCGAGTACGCGGTCCGATCGCACCCCTGGTCAGGGCGTCGCACCCGGGCGACGCTCGTTACCTCGTCGCCCGACGGGTCCGCGAGAACCGCGACGCTCTCCCGACCTGGAACGCGAAACGCCCCAAGAGCCCCGAGGCTCCCGAGTGGGACGGCCCGATCTCCATCCACCCGGACGGCTCCGTCCTGGCCATGCGCCTGCTTCCGGAGGCGCCCCGACGCTGAACACGCCTCGGTGCGGGACCGCAGATCGCGTCCGTTCGCGCCGGGCCGTTCGTGGTCGCGGTCGAACATCTCGTCCGGCCCGAGGAGTGTCGACGGCGGGCTCCACGTGCATAACTCCAGTTCTCATCACTGGAGTTATGACGGGTGCCGGGGTTCCCGTCTCCGGTGGAGGTTCGGTCCGTCCGCCGGAGGAGGACAGCGGCCGAATCCCTATCCTGCGGGCGCGACGCCACACCGCCTCTTTGCGGGCTTGCGAGCATCGAGGACGCTGGGGCGACCGGCCGGGCGGGTGTCAGGATCCGTTGTAGAGGCGGTCGAGGTCGACGAGTTGGAGGTCGGGGTTGTCGGTGGCGGCGGTGTGCAGGTCGTCGGTGAAGCCGTCGCCGCTGAAGCAGAGCAGGCGGGTGTGGGTGGCGTCGACGCCGTCGCGGGCGGCGAGGAGTTCGCGGATGCGTTCGAGGCGGGCCAGGTGGGCTCGGCCCATCCGCGCCTTCCACTTGGCCTCGCCGATGGCCAGGAGGGTTTCGCGGCCGTGGTCGTCGCGGCCGAAGACGGCGACGTCGACCTCGAGGCCGTTCTTGGCGGCGGGGTCGGGGATGGTGCCGGACTGCACGCGGACGCGGTGGCCGCCGAGGGTGTCGGGCGAGGCGTACCAGCGGGTCCAGGCGCGGCAGACCTGTTCGAAATGGGGGCCGACGACCTTGCTGAGGAAGGTGGCCTGGGAGCGGGCCCATACGTCCGCGGCGTGACCGGGACGCTCCAGGTCGCTCCACTCGGGGCGCATGACCGCGTGGTGGAAGGACACGATGGGCTCGGCGATGCGGTACGCGGAGCGTTTGCCGTGGAAGGCGTCGGGGTCGCGGATGATCATCCCGGTGTCCTCCAGGACCGCGAGGGCGTGACCCAGGTCGGTGGACTTGCGGGCGAGGTAGTTCGCGATGCCGCCTCGGGTGTGGTTGCCGTCGGCGATCGCGGACAGGACGCCGTGGTAGAGGGCGGTGTCGCGCAGGTCGGGTTCCTCGGCGAGGAGTAAGCGGGCCTCGCGCAAGAGCGGGCGTCCGGGGTTGAGGACGTTGCGCTGTACCCAGGGGCCGAAGTCGTCGAGGTCGGCGGGTGCGTCGCCGAGGGTGAACTCGCGGGCGTAGGCGGGGGTTCCGCCGACGACGGAGTTGACGAGGAGCGCCAGGGTGGGGTCGTCGATGTCCCAGAAGCGTGCGGCGAGCCGGTAGTCGAGGGTGGGTACGACCAATTCGAGGCTCGCGCGGCCGCGCAAGGGGGCGGTCCCGGTGAGCAGGTTGCCCATGAGCGAGAGTGCCGAGCCGCACAGCAGCAGCCGGATCGGGGCGCCGCCGCGGCGCGCGTTGGGTCCGAGCGCGCGTTGCAGGAGCGAGGGCAGTTCGGGGGACGCCTTCGCGAGGAAGGGGAATTCGTCGATGACCACGGGCATGGGCCTGCCGTCGGGGACGGGGATGGCCATCAGGGTCTCGACGGCCTCCTCCCAGTGCGCGAACCGGTACGGGATTGGCTGGCCGGTGTGGCGCGCGAGGGCCGATCCGAACTGGCGCAGCGACTCGGCCTCGGTGGCCTCGGTGGCGGAGAAGTAGAAGCCGCCCGTCTCGCGGCACAGCGCGTCCAGAAGGAACGTCTTGCCCTGGCGGCGCCGCCCGGAGACCACGCCGAGCGTGGCCTCGCGTCCGGGATAGGCGGCGAAGCGCACGAGCTCGGACCACTCGAAGTCCCGGTCGAACATGTCGGACGGCTTGTGCACGATTCCACCCGGACGTCGGCAATGATGAACGTATCTATTATAACTGTGGTTATCAATGGTTTCTCGACCGTGCGTGCGTGTCGTGCGTGCAAAGAAGCGGGGCGGCGGTGTCGGCACGGCGGCCTCGGTCCGGCGGGTGTGGCTCGGGAGTGATGTCGTCGAGCCGCTCCCTGTTCGTCCCGGGCGACGGCTCAAGCGCCCCGACCGCGACGACGCACGGCCACCGACGCGGGACCACCATCGGTCGCGGGCGGGGATCGCCGTCGTGAATGCCGCTCAATGGGTCCGCACCGGATAGACGTGGACGATCATCTCTACGGCCACCAGTGCCCAGCGGTCGCCGATCGCGGCGATCGGTGATCCCGTCGGTGGACCATCGTCGGGCGCCGGTCGCGAGGTCGTAGGCCGTCACCTTTCCCGAGGCGTCGGCCTGGGGGCCGCTCTGGTCGGCGACCGGCACCGTGTCGCCGAGCAGGAAGGGCGCTCCGCTGCAGGCCGGGTCGGCACCGCGATTCTGGTCCCCCACGGCAACCCCCGGCGCATCCGCGCCCTTTCCGACCGTTGCGGGCTCAAGCGGGCGATCATCCACGGCACGATCCAGGCCGGCCCGCGGTGACTATCAGCGCATCGTGGCCCGATGGCAACTGTCGGCTGGCGTTGTCTCGAAGGTGACGGTGAACGACGGCTGATCCGGGTGCTGGGGTGGGCGGCCGGCCCCCGATCGGTGGGGAACCGATCGGCGGCCCGTGCGTCCACGAGGTGATGCGCGATCGGCCCGGCAATCACCGCAGGGCCGGAGCGGAACGCCGGGGCAGGGGGACCATGGGCAGCGGGGGCAGCGGGGGCAGCGGGGGCAGCCGTGGCGTGGGCGGTCGGGCCGGGATGATGTGGTGTTCGGTCGCGCTGACGGTGGCCGGGACGACGGCGTTCGTCCGGTTCGTGAACGTGGCGGAGGCGCGGTGCCTCTACGAGCCGGTGCCCGTGCGTGAGTGGACGCTGCTCTTGGCCGCGCTGACGTGTGGTGCGCTCGGGCTGTTGCTTTTCCACCTCGGCTGGATTCGAGCTCTGCGAACCCGTTCCGACCGCGGTCGCCGCGGTCTCGCCTTCGCGCTCGCCCTCGTCTTCAGCCTCCCCACCTACCTCCTGATCCCGGGCGAGTTGCACCTGATCGGCGAGCTTCGCGACAAGCACGGGGTTGGGGAGGTGTCGGACTGCTTCGGCCGAGCTGCCGCGGTCGTCGAACCGCCGGGTACGAGCGGTGGTGCGTCGCGCAGTGGGGACCTGCCGTTCTCCGGCTGCCCCGATTGAGCCCGAGACCGAACGAGGCGGGTGCGGCCGCGGGCGACGCCGATGCGCCCGGTCCAGGAGTGCGCCGCGGGTCAGCCGCGCCCGGCCGCCGACCTGCCGTCCGGGACGTCCGGGACGTCCGCCTGCGTGATGCGTCTGGTGAGGGTACGCCAGGGGCGGCAGGCGACCACGGGCAGCCCGTGATGCGCGGCCCGGTCGGCGAGCCACCGGGAGTAGCGCACGCCGACCTCGGCCCGCTGTGTCTGGCTGCCGAGTTCCGGCTCGCGGTCGGCGTAGTTGGCGACAACCTGTGCGACGTCGTCCTCGTGCAGGAACACCGCCCGTACGCCGCGCCCGGCGGCGGCACCCGCGCGGATCGCCCGGGCGGCGGCGGCCGGGGTGATGTAGTCGCCTTCCACGACGGCCGGTACGGGGACGGTCAGCCGATTGCCGACGACGCCGACGACGGCGGGTTCCATCGCGATGGCGGTGGCGATCTGGAGTTGCAACTCCCGGTCGGGACTCGGCGGCGCGGAGTCGGGAAGCCGATTGAAGTGGTGCAGGCCGGGATGGGTCTCCGCGTCGGTGATGGCCTGAACCGCGCCGACCACGTCGTCGAACTCCACGATGAACGCCCCCTGCTCCCGGGCCAGTTCGGCCGCCGCCCGACTTTTACCCAGACCCGAGGCGCCGCCGAGGAGCAGGATGTCCCACCGCGTGTCGATCATCGATCGACGGTATCGCAGCCCGTCGGATCGATGTCGCGCCCACCCTGCCACGACCGAGGCGCCGGTCCGTCGCCGCTGCGGCGCGTACCGTGGTGACAGCTGTCGTCGCGCCACGATGATCGCGCGGCGAGCGGACTGGGTGGACCGGGCGGGCCGTGAGCGCGCGCCGGTGCGGCGCGGCAGGGGCAGGACGTTTTCGAGAGAGCCGGAGTACATGGCCACGGCGCCGACGCGGCTGGACGACGTCGAGCCGTTCTGAGCGTTGCAGCCTGCCCAAACACCGGTACAGGGAAGAAGTCCGCATCTCATCCGTCCCGGGACAAGGGGTTCGACCAGCCTGTTCCCGGGCCGCCGAACGCTCCGGCGTGGACGTGTGCATGACCGGCCACTCTCCCGGCGCGGTCTGATCACCACCGGCCGCAAGAAGCGGAAGAAGCCCGAGAAGCTACGGAAGCAGGTCGGACACGGCGCGAACAGCCCGGTGTTCTGGTCCTGCGTGGAGGAGGGCGAGATGTGGGGGGACCCTGCCGCCACCGAGGGCATCGGGCTGTAGGCGCAGGGCCCGCCCCTGTGGACCGGGCGCGTTCGTGGCGGGTTGGATGCGGCCATGGAAGTTATTCTCACGGCCGCCGTCGCCGTCGTCGGGACCCTGCTGGGTGCCGCAGCCACTCACCTCTTCGCGTTGCGGGAGCGCAGACGCAGTGCGCAGGTCGAGCAATCCGATCGGTTGCGGGCCGAGCGTCTCGCGGTGTGCGCCGAACTCGCGGAGTTGCTCACGCACTTCCGCGGGGTCCAGCGCGCACGTCGCGTGCTCGAGGTCGGGGCCGGCAACGCCGCCGAACTCGCCGAACTCAAGGCCGAGGCCGACCGGACCCGGACCAGCAGTCGCGGTGCCATCTTCCGACTGCGTCTGCTCGGGGCCGACCCCGGTCTCGTCGCGCTGGCCACCGACGCCCGCGAAAAGGCGATCGACACGCACAAACCCGATGCCGACGGCCGTCGGCGCATCGAGGACGCCCGAGCCGCGGTCGATGCCTTCGTCGAGGAGGCGGCACGCCGTCTCGCCGCGTAGGCGCGGAACTCGCCTACGCGTTCTCGCGACCTCGCGTGGTGGCGCGCCCGGTTGTCGCGTCGAATGAGGGGAGGTTATCCGACGCGATGCGGACGGCGGCGCGCCACCGTCCGCATCGTCCTTCGACCACACCGTCCGGGTGACGCTGCCAGTAGCTCGCTGCCGCGCCGCGTCCCGCATCATCCGGTGCCGACGGGGCCCCGTGCACCGCACCGTAACCGCACACGGTGCGGCAAACGGGGGCGCCCGTCGTTCACCTTCGTTTCGCTCCGTCACGCTCCTCGGGGAAGGGGCTCCCCCTGCCGCACCGCGTTATTCACCCACCAACCGTTCCATGGCCTCCAGCAGGTCCCGGTGAACCTGTCGATGCCGTCGTTCGGCTCCGGAACGCCGTCCTCCACGCACCGGATCCTGCGCAGCGCAGACGACAACGTCGTGGACACAGAATCGAGTTCGGCCAGGACCTCAGGCGAGCCGGTCCTCTGGCTGTCGGTGATCTGCGCCACGTATGCCTGCCGGATGGTCTCGGCGTCGTCGCCCTCCCGATCGCGGACCCGGCCGCGTTGGACGGCGACCGCGTAGTTGAGAAGCTGTATCCGGTATTGGCGCGCGGCTGCGTTGGCCGTGACGTAGGACGCCCGGTTTGGCCTCCAGGCGCGGCCTGGACACGGCGTGGCGGCTATCGGCCCCGGCGAGGGTCTGTTGGTGCCGATGCGTGTCCGACTGTGTTTGCTGAGAGAGACGTTGCGCGACGCCACCCACTGTTCGGCGCCGTCCTGCCCGACGGTGACGGTGTGCTGCGCACCCGGTGGTGACACGCAACGCGCCGGGCGCGCCGGGCAATCCTGCGCCTCGGGAGTTGTCCAACCAGGCCAGGTGTCGTACTTACGAGTCACAAAGAGGTCGTCCATGCGCCGGCGTGCGTCGTCGGTGCCATGTTCGGTGTGGAGCAGGGCCACGGCTTCGTAGCGTTCGACGAGGTCGGTCGGGACGGCGGGATGTGACCCGATGCCCCGGCCGGCGTGCGGCCGGAGCGGCTCGGTCAGGCGTAGTCGGTGATCCACCCGCCGCAGGTCACACGGGTGTTGGCCTTGTAGACGCAGGCCCGGAACTGCACCATCCACCTTTCCGGGATCTCCAGATCCACATCCAGGGTGTAGCCGACCCCGACGGTGTTGCGTGCGCGGTACAGCGGATCGGCGTTGCCGACGTAGTACTCGGCGACGACGGCCATGCCGTCCTGCTTGAAGTCGCGTACGTAGAGGTGCTCGCCGTAGGACTTGAACCGCACTTCGCCGGCCCGGGTGCCGTTGGTGTAGACGGTGGCATTCACCACGGGTTCGCAGGTGGTGCACTCGGCGCTCGCCGGGGAGGCGAGGACCGTCCCGCCGCCCGCCAGCACGGCCGTGGTGCCGAGGACGCTCAGGAGTTTGGTGCGCAGCTTCATGGAAGCCCATCTCGTGTGGGATGGCCGCCGGAGGCGGCGTGCTACAGGGAGGATGGACCGTGGGGCTGAGGGCCTCACGATCCCGACCGCGCGATCGTGACGGGAACGATAGAAGCAATCCGGCAGCCCGCGATACGGCTCCCGTGCACCGTTTTCCGCCCGGCATGGGGTGCGGGTGCACCACTTCCCGTCGCGATGGTGGCTGCTGCACCACGGTCCACCTCGGTGCGATGCCTCGGGCATCACCCGAAGGCTGCGCCGCATCGCGACCGTGCACGCGAATCGCCTCGGTGGGGAGCGTCGGGCGGGCTGCGGCACACTCTCCTGCTCATGGTGTGGCAGCATTCGCGTAACGCGTACGCGTCATGGTCGAGCCGAACGTCGGCGTGCGGAGCCTCTCTTCGGACACGTCTGCAATCCGCACCGAGCCGAGGTCCAGCGTCTCGAGGACGCGCTTGTCGAGGCCGACGAACACGCTCGACAAGCCCTCCTGTACATGTCCGCCGGGCACCTGGGTCGGCAGTTCCGGCCGCCTACGGTGAGTCGCCGTGCGCGCACCTGTTGACGTGTCGCGTCGAGCGGGCGACGGCTCTCCTGCGGCGGGGCGACCTCAGTGTTACGGAGGTCTGTTTCGCGGTCGGCTGCGCGTCGCCGGCAGCGTCCACCACCCGCTTCACCGAGCCGGTCTGCCTGCCGCCCGGGGCCTTGCGGCGCCAGGCGGCGGACGCGGCGGACGGTCATGTCCATGTTGCGGGTACGGCCGGCGATGCGGGGTCGGCGATCAAGGTGGAGGGGATGCCGGCGTGCGTGGCGAAGCAAGTCTCAGGACCGGTCAGGAATGGAGAAGCCCCGGCCGCCGCGCGGCCCCTAGCGTGATGGTCATGGCAACCACCGCTTCCACCGCAGCCAACACGTCCCTCGCGTCCGTCACCCTCGAGGTGGCCGACATCGAGGCCGCTCGCCGCTTCTACAGCGCCTTCGGCGTGGACACGTACATAGACCTGCGGGCGTCCGAGGCGCACTCCACCGGGTTCCGCGGCTTCACCTTGGCGCTCACGGTGTCCGGGCCGGCCACCGTCGACGGCTTCGTCGGCGCCGCCGTGGACGCCGGCGCCACGGTGCTGAAGCCCGCGGCGAAGTCGCTGTGGGGCTACGGCGGCGTTGTCCAGGCCCCGGACGGGACGATCTGGAAGATCGCGACCTCGGCGAAGAAGGACACCGGCCCCGCCACCCGCGAGATCGACGAGGTCGTCCTGCTGATCGGCGTCGAGGACGTGAAGGCCACCAAGCAGTTCTATGTCGGCCGGGGCATGACCGTGGCCAAGAGTTTCGGTGGCAAGTACGCCGAGTTCGCCCCCGGTCAGTCCAGCCCCGTCAAGCTGGCGCTGTACAAGCGCCGTGCCCTTGCCAAGGACCTCGGCGTCCCCGCCGACGGCACCGGCTCGCACCGCATCGTCCTCGGCAGCACCGCCGGCGCCTGCACCGACGCGGACGGGTTCGTCTGGGAGACTGCCGCGTCGCTCGCCCCCACGTTGTCCTGACTCCCGACCCCCACTCCCGCCCCGCTCGACCCTGTACCGCCTGACCCGCCGGGTGCTCGGCGAACGGTTCGGTCGGCCGGTCCTGTTCAACCATCGGTCACATTTCTCCATCCGGTCCTGTCATACCGATCGACCGGCGAACACGCGCCGATGTGACGGCCGGGCCCCAGCCCGGATGTCCGGCACGCGTCCATCCACCCTCTGTGCAAGGAGCACGTCATGAAGGCGCACGTCAGCTCGATCCTCCTCGGTGTCCGGGACATGGACCGGGCCAAGCGGTTCTACGCCGAGGGGCTCGGCTGGAAGGTCAAGAACGACTTCGGCATCTCGGTGTTCTTCGAATCGGACGGCGCGTCGCCGGTCGGCTTCTACGCTCGCGAGGGTCTGGCCGGCCAGGTGGGCACGGATCCGGAAGGCAGCGGCTTCAGCGGGCTGGTTCTGACCTACGTCGTTCGCAGTGAGGCACGGGTCGACGAGATCATGGCGGAGGCCGGTAAGGCCGGCGCCAAGATCCTCAAGCCTGCCGGTGCTCTGCCGTGGGGCGGGTACGGCGGCACCTTCGCCGACCCGGACGGCTATATCTGGAGTCTCGGCTACAGCGCCCAGGGAACCGACCAGCCCTACGCCGAGTAGCCGCGATCTCTCGCCTCGCAGCCGTCCGGGACGGTGCGGCGCGTGCCGTAGCCGTTCTGGGCACGGCGATGATCCCGGTGTGGGCAGTGGGAGCGGCCATCGGAGCCGGGCGGGCCGGACTCGCGCTGAGCCGGCAGAACAATGGGAGAAGGATCATGAAGTTTCGCACCCTCGTGGAGCCACCCGAGCCCATGCGGGGCCTGGAAGTTCCGCCCGAGGTGGTGGCAGCGCTCGGCGGGGGCGCGCGGCCGCCGGTGACCATCACGGTCAACGGGCATTCCTGGAAGAGCCGGGTCGCCATCCTGCGAGGCCGCCACCTGCTCGGTCTCAGCAACGCCAACCGGCAGGCCGCCGGTGTCGCGATCGGCGAGGAGGCCGAGGTCGAGTTGGAGCTCGACACAGAGCCGCGCGTCGTCGTCGAGCCCGCGGACTTCGCCCAGGCTCTGGACGACGACCCCCTCGCCCGCGCCGCGTACGACAGCCTCGCGTACAGCCACAAGCGCGAGCATGTGCGCGCCATCGAGAGCGCGAAGAAGCCCGAGACGCGCCGACGGCGCATCGAGAAGGCCATCGCCACCCTGCGGGGCTGACCCCTGAGAAGCGAGACCCCCGGCTATGGAGGGAAACCCTGACCTGCACCGACCCGCGGCGGCCTCATCGCCCCGCCACCGGACCCGGGCGCCGATCGGGACGGTCATGCCCCGCTCGGCGAACTGTCCGGCGGCGGCACGGCCGCCCCCTTGATCTGTTCGCGCGGGTGACCGAGAAGGGCCGACACCCCTCCGCTGTCCGCTCGCGGCACTGGGCGCCGCCACGGACCGGGTGCTCCGCGCCGATGTGAGCGTCTCCCGGGCGAGGTCTATGCGCAGGACGCCGCTACGGACGAGGCACGGCACCGGGCCGTCGAGGCCGAGGTACGTTCCGATCGGCGCGGGAGAACTGCAATGAGCCACCACGTGCGGTGCGGCCTGCGGGCGGACCGGGAGCGCGGTGCCCTTCGCCGCGCGACAGGAACGAACTCGACACGGGCGGGCACGTTTTGGCGGATAAGGCGACACGGACTCGACCATTCGCGCAGCGCAGGACCGGGCCCGTCCACCGAGCGCTCACCGACCATCTCCTCTTGTCCGGAAGCCACATCGAACCTCGTGGAGGACCCGGCCCCGACGGAATGCGAGAAATCCGCATCCACGTCGTACACCGGCTGTCACGATGAGGCGACAGTACGGTCACCCCCGCGACGAGGAGGTCATCCGGTGAGTGATGTCCAGCCCCGACCCGCCGACGGTGTCGGACCGGCCGACGCCGCCGATCCGGACGGCCGCGCCTCGGCGGCGTATCTGATCGACGAGGCACTGGCCTACCTGTACCCGGCCGCGCTTCGGGCGGCCGCCGCCGTCGGGGTGGCCGACCACCTGGCCGAAGGCCCGCGCACCGCGGCCGAGTTGGCCGGCCCGACCGGCACCGACCCGGCGTACCTCCACCGGGTCCTGCGACTTCTGGCCACGAGGGGCCTGTTCGCCGAGGACGGCACCGGGGCCTTCCGGCTCACCGCCGCCGGCAGCGCGCTGCGCACCGACGCCCCGCTGTCCGTGCGGTCCGCTGTCCTGATGATCACCGACCGCACCATGTGGCTGCCGGCCGGAGAGATGGACCGCTGCCTCCGCGAGGGCGGGTCGGGCTTCGACGCGATCTTCGGGATGCCGTTTTTCGACCACTTCGCCCAAGACGCCGCCACGGCAGCCGTCTTCCACGACGGCATGGCGGCCATGTCCGACCCGGAGGACCAGCCGATCGCCGACGCGTACGACTTCCCCGAACACGGTGTGGTGGTCGACGTCGGCGGCGGCCACGGCGGTCTGCTGCGGGCGGTGCTGCGCGGCCGGCCCGCATTGCACGGCGTGCTCTACGACCGGGAGCACGTGTTGGCCGGCCACCGCCTGGACTCCCCAGACCTTGCGGGACGTTGGCGGCTTGCCGAGGGTGACTTCTTCGCCTCCGTTCCCGACGGCGCCGAGGTCTACATGATGAAGCGGATCACCCACGACTGGGACGACGAGCACTGTGTGGCCCTGCTGGGCAACTGCCGCCGCGCGATGGCCCCCGGCGGGCGTGTCCTGGTCATGGACGCCGTCGTCCCGCCCGGCAACGTCCGGCACCAAGCCAAGGCACTGGACCTGATGATGATGGCCTCCCTGGCCGGCCGGGAGCGCACCGCACCGGAGTTCGCAGCTCTGTTCGCCGAGGCCGGCCTGCGACTGAACCGCATCCTCGACACCCCCACGGTGTTGTCCGTCGTGGAGGCCGTTGCCATCGACTGACCCAACGGCCCTCCGCTTCGGCAGGGGTGCGGCCTTTTCCGGCCCTGGGAGCCGATGACCAGGGGTGCGCGCGGGTTTCGTATGCTGCAAAGGACGGTGACCCGGCCGAGCCCGAGGGCGCCGGCCACGTCGACCCGGAGCAGTCCGGCCCGATCGAAGCAGACCTGGTCGGTATCTCCACCATCACGGCCGCCCTGCCGCGTCGCCACCGGTCACGAGGGGCGTGCCGCAGTGACCGGTGAGACCGGTGAGCAGGCCGCGAGGTTCCGTGACGCGCGTTACGGACGGCGTCCGAGCGGGGCCTGCCCGGAGCTTCGCGACGGGTGAGGACGGCTCGCACCACGTTGGTCCGATCGAGTGGCCCTGCGGGAGCGGCATGCCGTGGCACGACAGCATCCGCGTTCCCGGACAGCGGACCGCGTCTGCTCGGTGCCGACCCCGGTCTCGTCGCGCCGGCCACCGACGCCCGCGAAAAGGCGATCGACACGCACAAACCCGATGCTCGACGGCCACCGGCGCATCGAGGAAGCCCGAGCTACGGTCGATGCCTTCGTAGAGGAGGCGGCACGCCGTTTCGCCGCGTAGGCGCGGAACTCGCCCACGCGTTCCCGCGACCTAGCGTGATGGCGCGCCGGGTTTGTCGCGTCGGATATGGGGAGGCTATCCGACGCGATGCGGACGGCGGCGCGCCACCGCGCAACCGCCCGTTGTCGCGGCCGTTCCGTGCCCGCGACTACCGCCCCCAGTCCGCCACGACGCTCGAGGAGCATGCAATGCGAGACGACGATTCGATCGTAGGGAACCTGGGGCCCACCACCTGGTCCCAGCGGGACGCACTGGCGTACGAGGTCGCCCTCGAAGGCCTGAACCTCCTCACCGCTCGATACACCAGGTTGGTCCACGAGGAACAGCGCAGCGCGAAACCGGACCCGATGAAGATCCAGGCATGGGAGGCGGAACTCGACCGCTGGGCCGACATCCCAGGGACGCTCACGCCCGCGGACCCCGAGAAGGTCGAGGAAGTCACCGCGACCTGCAGCGCGCTGCTCAAGACACTCAAGAGCGGTCGATGACCGACGCCGACCGCGATCGCCACGACTTATCCGAGGCCCAGAATCAGCAGATCTTTTGCTGTCAGCACGGCGACCCACCAAGCATTATCACAATTTGTCCCAGTATGGCCGGGGAAAGCTGGGTCATTCATCGGCGCCATGCCTCGATGAGATCTTCGGGGCCCCACCGGAGTCCGATCGGTTCGCTGGGAACGTCGTTGGCGATTCCGGAGAGGGAGACCACGGCGAGGGTGGTCGAGCCGAGGGTGAAGCCGGGTACTTGGGGAGCGGCTGCGGCGAGGTCGGCCATGTCGTGGCGGTCGAACGGGCCCGACAGCCACTTGATGGAGCCGACCAGGCGCACGTGGCGGGCGACGGGTGCGCGGTCCGCGGCGACGAGGTCGACTTCGGGGTCGAAGCGGCGGTTCCACCAGCCGCCGACCGCCTCGATGTCGTCCCACGGCAACCTGCCGTCGCCGGCGGCGAGTTCGAGCGCCTCGCGGGCCAGTGGTTCGACGGCGCGGCCGCGCCACGCGGCCCAGCGGCGTTCGACGAGTCGGTAGGCGGCTTCCGGACGGCCCCGCCGTACCTGCTCCTGGGCCATGCGAAGGACCGCGAGATACAGGCGCAGGTTGCTGTCCTGGACCCGGTAGAGCGCCGGTTTGCCCGGCTGGGTGGAGAGGGGCTCGTCCATCGCGAGGACACGTTTCTCCTCGACGAGGCGGCGCAGTACGGGGGACAGTGAGCCGGAGGGGATGGCGCCGCTTCTGCCGCCGGCGGTGGCGGCGATGTTCGCGTGGGTGCGATCGCCGCCGCCGACGGCCTCGAGGACCCGCCGGACCTGGTCCGGGGCGGGGAACTCGGCCAACAGGGACGATTCCGGGATGCCGAAGACCGGGGAGGCCGGGTCGGCGCACTCGGCTTGGAGGAAGGGAAGTGCGGGGGTGCCGTGTGGCCAGGCGCGCAGGATGCCGGGCAGTCCGCCGCAGACCAGGTGCGCGTCGATGGCGTCGGCGGCTCCGAGTCCGAGGGCGTCCGCGGTCTCGGCCGGGTTGAGCGGGCCGAGCACGAGGTTGTCCGCGCGGCCGTAGAACGGCCGATCGTAGGCGGTGAGCCGTTCCATCATGTGCAGATCGCTGCCCAGGAGCAGCAGGAGCACCGGGTGCTTGGACAACAGTCGGTCCCACGCGGTCTGCAACGCTCCGTCGAAGAGGCTGTCCTGCTCCGCCAGCCAGGGCAACTCGTCGATCACCACGATGGTGGGTCGGTCGGGCAGGGCGGAGGCCAGGGCCCGGAAGGCGTCCGGCCAGCTGCCGGCGCCTCCCGAGGGTACCGATTCGGGGTCCCCGGGCAGCGACGACTCCGCCAGCTCGGTCAGGAAGTCCGCCACCGCCTCGACCGGCGAGGCGCCCTTGGTGGCGGTGAAGAACACGTACGGTACGCCGGCCGCGTTACAGAACTCCTGCACCAGGCGCGACTTGCCGACCTGACGTCGACCGCGCAACGCGAGCGCGGCCCCGGCGCCCGTGGCGGCCACCCGCTCGAGACGCTTGGCCAGCAGTGCGAGCTCAATGCGTCGACCGACGAACGACATCCCGTTCTCCATCGAGCTAGGAATGAGCTACATAGATTCAATCTATGTAGTTGGTGTCTACATAGATTCATCCTACCCTGATTTGCCTTTAGTGAAAGGTTCCGGCGGCGTGCCCTCGAGGCCGTTTCCGGCGGCGGGGGCGGGGATGGCGCCGGTGCCGGATTGCACGCGCACGCGGTGGCCGCCGAGGGTCTCGGGGAGGTTTACCGGCAGGTCCAGGCGCGGCACAGACCTGTTCGAAGTGCGTGTCGACGATCTTGCCGAGGAAGGTGGTCCGGGATCGGTCCCACACCTGTGCGGCGTGGCCGGGGCCCTCCAGGTCGCTCCACTCGGAGCGCAGTGCCGTGTGGTGGAAGGACACGACGGGTTCGGTGATGCGGTACGCGGAGCGTTTGCCGTGGGAGGCGTCGGGGCTGCGGACGATCATCCCGGTGTCCCGCAGGTCCGCGAGGGCGTGGCGTGGCCCAGGTCGCTGGAATTGCCGAGAAGGTCGCCCGGGAGATCGGCGGCGTCCCGATCCCGGCGAGGTGCCGATCGGCGGTCTCGAGTCGCGGTCCGCCCCCGCATTGTCAACCCTCCGCGAGTGGCACACGCTACATTCTCCCCGGTGGCGGCCGGACGTTGGGCCAGGTCGGCGGACAAAACCTGGTGCGCGGCACGGTCCCAGCCGAACTCGGGATAGCGTGCCCAGGATTCCACAAACCCGCGAAACCGATCCCAGGTCGGGAATTCGGCGCGGAAGTCGTCGCGGTGGATGTGGGTGGCCTCGTCCACATTGCCGTAGTCCATGTGCCTCGCCACTCCGTTCGGTTCTCGTGGGGCATGCAGGAAGCGCAACCAGCGTCGACCGTCCGCGTCCCGGCCCTTTCGACCAGGAGCGCGTCGAGCACCTCGGCCAGTTCCGCGGGCGTCGCGAGATTTGCGGCGGACGATGCTCGACGCCACGCGGCCGAGCGTGTCCTGGTCGACGGTGGAAACCGACGCGAGGTCGCGCAAAGTGCGGGCGGGTGTGGTCACCGGCAGGCCGTCCACCAGCTGCCACTCGGTGGGCGCGAGCCCGGCCACGTGGACAGTGGTCCGCGACTCCGCGGGTTCCGGCACGGAGGTGCCCGGCGGCAGGGTGAACTCGGGCCCCGGGCCGGGTAGATCGCCCAGGCCGTGGACCCGGGAGGCCGAGCCGTACGAGACCACCCCGGCGGCCGGCAGGTCCCGTTCCCAGCCGGGCCGCGCTGGATCCAGCAACAGCCAGGCCGCGCGCAGCCGGGGAAACATCGGCCTGGCGCCGCCTCGGATCCGCAGGACCAGCCTCGGGACGCCCTATTCGGCGACCCCGGCGTCCACCAGGGCGACCAGCATCGTGTCGTCGGCCCCGGTGAGCAACGCCTGCCGCACGGTGACCTGTCCTGCCTGTCCCTCGGCAAACTCCGCCACCTTTCCTGCGATTTCCAACATTTGGTCCTCCTCGTCACGGGGTTCGGGTCCGAACCGGGCGATGTACGGTGCACGGTTCGACCACGCGGGCTCGCGGTCGCGCGTGCGACCACGCGCTCATGTCGGATTGGCGAAACGATCGGGTAGGGGCCGCCAGGCGCGGAGAGAATCCCACGGTGCCGGCGCGCATGCGCAGCGGCTGGGCCGTCATCGGGGACACGCGACACCTACCGGGCTACTGCGTCCTCCTCCACGACGGCGACGCCGACCACCTGACCGATCCGGGACGGCGCGAGCACGCGTAGTTCATGTTCGATCTCGCCCTGCTCGGCGAGGCAGTCCAGCACGCCTGCTCCGATGCGGACCCCGGGTTCCTCCGGGTCAACTACGAGGTTCTGGGCAACCCCCTCCCGCTCCTGCACGGCCACGTCCACGCCCGCTACGCGTGGGAGCCCGACGCGTTGCGACACGGTCCGGTCCGGCGCTATCCCGACCGGGGCGAACCGCGATTCCGACTCGACGAACGACACGACGACCTGCGGGCGGCACTGACCCGGGCCCTCGAGCGGATCACGGACGAGACGTACGCCGAGAGCCCGGAGGGCACGCGGGTTCCGAGATGAGGATGAAGACGGAAGTGGCCGTCTCGCGCGGCACGCCCGAGCGTCCGGCGGGCTCGGCACGGGTCCGGCGTTCGTGGACCGGCTCTCGTCCGTCGCGGACTCGGGGTCGAACGTCTCGACCGCGAGGACGAACGGCCGCCGCCGACGCGGGTCCTCCATCGGTCGCCGATCGCGATAATCGGGATATTGGGCGGTATTGGGGGCGCTCAACCAGGGAACGAACATCCGGGATGGTCCCTCCCTACGTCGGCGAAGCCACGCGGAACCGGCGGCGCGCGTCCGCTGGGCCCGCCCCTTTGTCGCCAGAGCCGCCGCGGGCCGTTCGGACCTCGTGGACAGCAACGACCTCCAGGCCGGCCACAAAAGATTGGTGGGGCGGCTACGCCCTCCACGATCCGACGGGTGATGTACGCGGTATATGCGCGCGTCACCGTGCGGACGGCGTGCCGATCCCGGACACCACGACCGCGCGGTGATCGATGACCACCAACGCGATTGCATCGACCGGGGGTTGGCCAAGCGCAAGGCCCCACTCCTGCGCGTCGACGCGTTGCGCGCCGCAGTCGCGACCAGCCGGACTCGCCGCCGCGGGCGAGGTCGAGTAGCACGCGGCCGCCCGCGTCGTCGACGAAGGAACGGTGCGCGATGCTCTTCACCGCTCCGGGCCTTTCGGCGGGTGATACTTTTCCGAGCCGAAACGCGTCGAGCAGCCACCGCACCTGATCAGGCGTCAGTTCCCCATGGAAGAGGGCGCGAGTGCCGGCCAGAGCATGAGGGACGTTCCCTTGTTTGATCGACTGTCGGTTTCTTGTCCGGCGTCTCGGCTATGCCTCGATCGACACGGGGGCACGCGGTTCGAGTCGGATCGGGTTGGTCCAAGCCCGTCCTCCGGAGGCGTCCTCCACAGTGACACGGCAGTACCCGCCGGCGAACATCGTCACGGGCAGGGTGCCTTCGCTGAGGTCCTCACCCTCGACGACCTGTAGCCCGGGGGTGCCGCCGGTGATCAGGACCTTGCGTACCGGCGAGCAGCGAACGGTGATCCAGCCGTCGTCGACGCGGACATCGTGAAGTTCGGGGCCGGTACTCGCGTAGTAGTGGCCGGCCTTGAGCGCCGAGACAAGGGCCTCGGGCACGAGGGATTCGGCGCGTACCTGGACCCAGGCCGCGCAGCCGGGCGGGTCCTGCGGCTGGAAGTGGGCATCGTCGGCGGCGTAGGTGCTCAGTCGGTGCCCCCGAGACAGCAGGACGTCGGTCAGGTGCCAGCTGTCCCCGCGGTCCTCGCGGGCCGCCAGGGCGTTGTACACCTCGATCGCGTGGGCGGCGTCCAGACTCTCCGCGTCGGCAAGGGTGAGCAGCGAGGCGGCCGGGTGGGCCATGCCGATGAACGCGCCGGCCGCTCGCGCCCTGCGTGCCAGTTCCGGGCCGGACTCACCGGGAACGGGGGGACGGAACCCGAGCGGCAGACCGACCGCGACGATGTGCCAGCTCGACCCGATCTCGGTGATCGGGGCGTGGAGTTCCGCACCCAACAGTGTGGTGAAGTCGGAGGTACGCAGCGCCCGGGTATCCGTGAGGGGAAACCCGTACTCCGCGCGGAAGTGGTCCGTGAGGGCCAGGAAGTCGTAGCCGGCCTCCCGGTAGTGGCGCGCGACCTTCTCGGGCGACCAAGCCCCGTCGGACTGATCCGAGTGGGTGTGCAGGTTGCCACGCCAGAATCGGCCGGGCCGATCAAAGGGCAGATCGAACACCGAAGCCCCCATCGCTCTTGTGTCTCAGTCCGCGCGATCCAAGTTAACGATCGTCGGTCGGCCGGGGAAATGCAATCGACGCCTTCACTGCTCGGGGCGGGCTGTACCGGATTCCGACTGGGTTGAGCCACCGCACCGGACCTTGAACACTGCCGGCCAGGCTGCGCCCACAGTTGACAGCCGACAGCTCTCGCAGCCTTGCAGAGCATGCGGCCGCCTGCTGCCGGTCGCGGCGGGGCGTGGCGTGGAATCGAAGCGTTGGGCATGAACCGGCAGGCAGGGCAGCGGTGTTCGGGAACAAGGGATGGCCTGGGGTGTATTCAGGAAGTCCCCGCCGGCTTCGCCAAGCCGACGCCGTGTCAGAGGCTCTTGCCCTTGGCCGGGCGAAGCCCGACCTGCGGGCCCGAACCACGAGCCGGGGGTGCCTGGCCAAGGATGGGTGCCGCGAGCGCGTCCATGCTGAGTGGACTGCTGTCCGCGGCTCTATCGCGCGCGGTCGCGGTTCGGTCCCGGATTGCCGAGGCGGGCGCGACGCCGACCGCGCTCGCCCGCGCCCCGGCGCGCGCCACCACCAGCGGCCGCAGCGTCTCCATGAGCACCCCCGCCATCAATTCGGGACCGACCTCCTTGGTGATGCCGACATGTGGTGCCGCGTTGGTGACGATGGTCGCCAGGTACGGCGCCCACAACGGCATCGCGTCTTCGAGCTGTCGCACCGACTCGCTGCGAGTCAATTGCTGTAAGGCCCTGGGCAATCTCCGCGCGGCGCGATCGGCCTCTTCGTAGCGGCCCCAGGCCTCCACGCCCTCGGTGAATCCTCGGGCGAGGAAAGCGGGCGCCACCTTCCGGTGGGCCTCGATGATCGAGGCGTCCTGGCCGCGGTAGTCCTCCCAGCCGACGGCCACCGCCACGCCATGACGCGGGTCGTGGAAGCCGATGAGCTCGGGATCCCACTCGAAGATCCGGCCGCCCCGCATCCCGAGGTTGCCGCGGTGCCGGTCGGGGTGGGTGGGGGCCAGTCGAACGGGTACGACCGAATCCAGGGTGCGTCGCGCACGACGGACGTACTCGTGCGCGCTCATGGTCATTCCCAAGCGTGCAAGCGCCGGTCCCCACCGTTCCAGGTGCCGTGCGAGGGCGGATTCCATCTGGGCAAACTGCAGATCTCGGTAGGAAGCGAAGTCGTGCGGAATTCGCGTGCTGACGCGCGACATCGGAAGGCGGCTCGCCTGCATGCCGATCATGTCCATGGGCAGCAGGCCGGTTTTGTGCGGCAGGTCGAGTTCCAGTGTCCGCGCCCACGCGTCGGCCAACTCGGCGACCTGGTGTTCGGACACCGGACCCCGATCGCCGCGAGGCATCCACGGGCTGACGTCCGGCTCATGCCTCTGGATATGGAAACGACCGCGCGGATCGGCGTAGTAGGTCCTCGGTCGATTGACCATCCCCGCACGTCGCTGGGCGTCCTGGACTTCGGCCTCCAGGAACCCGGTGCGCCATGAGATCGGTTCCCGGGACGCCAGGGGCTCGGGGATCCGAACGTTCACGGTGTTTCCGTGGACGAGGTCCGGCACGGCGACGTTGCGATTGAACAAGCCCTTGCCAACCACCACTTCCCGGCCCTCGAGCGACGCGCGGGTCCTCTCCTCCGCCGACCGGTCCACGACTTGCTTTGCGGCCCTGTAGAGCTGCTCGGCCGACGACGCGCTGTACCGGGGTTCGGCGTCCAAGGGCACCACGAGCATCCGGCGGTGCGTTCCCTTCGCTGCGTGGCGGCGGATGGTGATCGCCGGTCAATGCCGCTGCTGGTTGCGGGAGTTGGTCGCAGCGGACGATACCAGTACCCCTGCGGACCGAGTGATCACCAAGCTCGGCGCGGTCCCGAAGCCGGTAATCATACTGGCGCGACCGGCAAACACGACCATCCGGGTCGTGATGGTGCGCGGTCCTCAGCACGGCTGCGGCCCGTTGCGGCGTCGCCTCGCCGACGAACCCGCCGCCGCCGGTGACCTTTGCAGTCCCAGATGGCGAGCGGCGGTGGGGTCGGTGCCCCCGGAAGTGTTCGCACCCGATTGGGTTCGAACGCGCGGTGTCCCGGCCCGATGTCGGCGTGCAGGGCTACATCTCGGGTCGGTACAAGCCGATGTGCTCACGACGGATCGTGGTTCCGGTCCTTTCCAGCCCTGCTCGTGATGTCGAGTGCTCCGTTGTGCAAAAGAAGGCGGCGGGCTGCTTCGTCGTCACCCGTGACCTGGGGCCGGCTTGTGCCCTGGAACGCCTCGGTCTGCAAGCGAAAGCGGGCGGGGGCGGTGCCCCGGACGGCGCATCCAGGCCCGTCTCTCTTCACCGAGGCCGGCCATCCATTCCAATGCCGCCGACGCACGGCGCTCGCGCCCGCCTCGTGTGCCGGCCGTCACCGCCCGAAAGAGCGGGAAAGTGTTGTTGTCCCACACGTCCGCCGCCACAAGGATGGCCTCCCGGTCGAAGCAGCGCGCGTCCGCGGCGGCAGCGGCGATCCGTGCCAGCGAGCGGTCCAGCAGCGCCACCAACATGCAGACTGCGGAGGGGCGTTGGATCGTCGCCCCTCCACGCAGTCCGGCTGTGCCGAAACGGCGCCGTGGAGAGGGAACATCGAGCTCGGCCATACCCAGGATCGTCGCACGAAGCACGATCACCTCAAGCAGGGAGCTGAGTACGTCCGTCTGTACCTGGTCGAGCACTTGACGGAGCACGCCGACACCCGGCGAAACTGCGGGGGGTGTTTCACCGGGGTCTCGGCCTCGCCCGGGCGAGGATGTTCCGGACGGATCCGGGGTTGCCGCCGCCGCCCGGAATGGTCGTGCCCACATGCGCGGGGAGTTTCCCGGGTGTCCCGTGGAACTGCTCCCTCACATACCGTCGACCCCGCGAACTCGGGGGCGCTCCTGGCACGTCCTCCAGCCCGTGGGAGAACCCGGAGCCGACCCCGCGGACGCGGCAACGTGCCCACTCCGGTGCGCCCTTCAGTGTCTTGGCTGCCAAGCAGAAATCGCGGCAGGAGGCTCACCGCGAGGTGGACCGAATGCATCAGTTCGGTCGGCCACGCGCAAGCGGGATGTGAGTCCCCCTCGTGCCGTTCGGTTTCGGCCTTTCGAATGTGCCATGCCTCGGACCGGTCCCACGAGTGGTGTGATCCGAAATCCATCCGGGGATTGCACGATCGCCGTGCCACCGGTGGGTGTCGGTGTCTTCTCGGGCCGTCGTCCCGGCTCGCTATCGCGTGGCGTCCCGCTCCGGCGAACGCCGACGTGTGCGACGGCAGGACAGCGGTGATCGGTCGAGGCGGATGCAGCGCGATGGGACGCTGCCGCTGCCTGTCGGCACCATCGATGGCTGCGGTGTGCGGTGACACGTGTAGCCGTGGTGTGTAAGGGAGTTGGGGTCATTGCCTGGGCCAAAAACTTAGCTTGGTTCGGTATTGACCATTGCAGGTGACTGGTGTGTGATCAACGCGCACCGGATGTAACCAACTGCCGCGCCAGGGTGATTGGTCGTTCTGTGCCTGCAGTTCGCCCGTCCATGAGGACCGGTGCGGCTCGGTGAAGGCCGAACGTCGTCCGCACGCGGCCTCCACACCACAAACCGAACACGGGGATGGCATGACCGAGTTCCAACCCACCCGCCGCAACATCCTGAAGGCCGCCGGCGGGTTGTCCGCGGCGGCGGTGCTCGGCGCCGCGGGCGTCGTCGGGGGCGCGTCCGCCGCCCATGCGATCGGCGACGGCTTCGGGCTGCGCATCATCGACAGCAACGAGAGCGATCCCCGCCTGAAGTACTACCGGTTCAAGACGAGCCAGATCGGGTGGACCACCGGTCCGGGCGTCAACGTCCTGCTCCCCGACGACTACGACAGCAGCGGCCGCCGGTACCCCGTCATGTACCTGTTCCACGGTGGCGGCACGGGCGCGGACTTCCGCAACTTCGACGTCCCGGGCGGCATTCGGGAACTCACCGCCGGCAAGCCGATCATCGTCGTGATGCCGGACGGGGGCGGCGCCGGCTGGTACTCCAACCCGGTCACCTCGTTCGTCGGTCCCCGCAACTGGGAGACCTTTCACATGTCCCAGCTCCTGCCGTGGGTCGAGGCGAACTTCCGGACCCATGCGGAGTACGACGGACGCGCGGTCGCCGGCTATTCGATGGGCGGCTTCGGCGCGCTGAAGTACGCCGCCAAGTACTACGGCCACTTCGCCTCGGTCAGCGCCCACTCCGGCCCGCCCAGCCTGCGCCTCAACGGCGGCGCCGTCGGCCACTGGGCCAACGCGTCCTCGGCCGCCATCGAGCTGGGCGGCGGCACCATCTACGGCGTGCCGTTGTGGAACGAGGCCCGGGTCAGTGCCGACAACGCGGTCGAGCGCATTCCGAGCTACCACAACAAGCGGATCTTCATGGTGGCCGGTACGGGTGCCGAGAACATCCCGTGGTTCAGTGCCTTCCAGGAGTCCCATGTCCTGGACGGCCAGCGCGAGTTCCGTGGCCTTCTCGACCAGGCGGGCATCCCGTACACGGCCCACGAGGTCCCTGGCGGCCACACTCTCCGTTGGCACCTCCTCGCCGAGGACATCGACGGCATCGTCGCCCACCTTCGGCCGGCGGCGTAAGCCGTATTGCTCGCGGAGGCCGGTGACGGGATCGCACGTCGTTGCGATCGAATTGAACCCGGTCCTGGCATCGGCTCCGCGAGGGCGGGGACTCGCCGACGTTGTGAACGGCGTTCGGATGCCGCTGATCGTCGCGATCCGCTCGGTGAAGTACCCCGGCAGCCAGCCGCGGCACCAGCACTACCGAGTGATCCTGGACCAGGTGGCGTCTCCAAGCTCCGATGGCCAGGTGCTGTTCCGCGACGAAGTCACCTTCGTCCGTCATCACGCCAGGGCCGGCGGACCGGACGTGGATCTCTGTCCGCTCCTATAACAACCCCGCCACCGGCTCAGGCCGGGGCGGGCAGATGGATCGAGGCGAGCTTGGCCGGGTCGACGATGATGTCGATGCCGGTGATCCGGCCTCCGGTGACGGTGAAGGCGATGACGGAGAGAGGGGTTCCGTCGGAGCGCCAGGACATGTGGCCGGGGACGCCGTTGACCAGCACGGGTCGGTGGCGGGCGGCCTCGCCGGAGAACATGCGGGCGCCGGCGGCGACCTTGGTGGCGCCGAGAGTGACGACAACGCCGCCTGGGGTGTCGACGGTCAGCTTCACGTTCGGATCGAGGACACGCAGGAGCGCCTCGAAGTCGCCGCCGCCGGCGGCGGCGCTGAATGCCTGGACGACCTCGCGGTGTTCGCGGCCGGGGCCCGCCACCCGGTCCGTGCCTTGGACCTTGCGGCGAGCGCGGCTGGCGATCATCTTGGTGGCGTCGGCGGATTTGCCCAGGATCTGTCCGATTTCGTGGAACGGGACCGCGAACATGTCGTGCAGGACGAACGCCAGGCGCTCGCTCGGGGTGAGCGAGTCGAGCACGACGAGCAGGGCGAGGCCGACCGAATCGGCCAGCGCCGCCTGCTCGTCCGGCGCGGGGTCGCCGTCGGGCAGCACCACGAGGTCCGCGAACTCGTTTCCGTAGGCGGTGGGTTGGGCTTGTCGGGACCTCAGGAGGTCCAGGCTGATGCGGCCGACCACGGTGGTCAGCCAACCCGCCAGGTTGCCGATGGCGGCCTCATCCTGGCGGACGAGGCGCATCCACGCTTCCTGGACCACGTCCTCGGAGTCGGCGTGTGAGCCCAGCACACGGTACGCGACTGCGCGCAGCCGGTCGCGCTGGGCTTCGAACGCCTTCGTCACAAGGTCGGACGGGTGGGCGGTCACGGTTTTGGCTGCTGACGGAGCGAGATCCGGTTGCCGTCGGGGTCCACGGCCTCGACGCGAACCCCGAACGGATAGTCCACGGGTTCGGACTCTTCGAAGACCACGCCGCGTCGGCCCATGACCTCGAAATCCTCTCGCAGATCGTCGGATTCGAGGATCAGCGGCCCTGGCGCTGCATGCGCTCCCGGCTGTCCCGCGGCTGCGGCCTGCGACCACAGGATGATCTGGAGCGGGCTGTCGGGAACGCCGACGGTGAGGAAGCGTCCGTCGGGCCCCGGGAAGTCGAGCCGCTTCTCCAGGCCGAGGCCCTCGGTGTAGAACTCCAGCGCACGGTCCTGATCGGTGACGTATACCGTCACGTACATGATGTTGGTCAGCATCCTGTTCTCGATTCACTCGTTGGGTGCGACGACCGCTCGAAATCGGCCGTCGCACCTATGACGAGTGCCGACGGGAGAAGGTAACAGGACTGGTCCGCCGGATCGGTTTCCCCGGGTGCACGCGGTGTGACTCGGCAGTACGCATCCAGGCTCGGCACATGCTTCCGGGCGCCGGGGGCAGACCTGGTCGACCTCCTGCCCGCCGCGCCTGCCAACAACGCGTCGCCCGCGCTGAGTAGGCTCTCGGGCCTTCCACCTGGAGTCCTCGCCGGCCCGGTATCGACCACCGCCCTCCCACGACGATGCAGAGCCCGCGCCGGACACCGCCGGAAGACGTTGCCCGCCTGACCGTTGGGCCGTCACCCGTGTGGAGGGTGGACGGCTGCGCGCAGGCGGCAAGCAGCCCGGCGGCAGGAGCCGGCGGGCACGGTGCCGGGACGGTCGAGTACGACGACGACCGGAGGGCGGCCGCGATAGGCGGGAATGAGGTCGTCGTGGACACCGGCGAGGATGGGGACACCGAAGGCCGCCATGTCCTACTCGAACGCCTTGCCGGAACGCGGGTTCGGCTGTGGGGGATCCGTACCGGTGGGAGAGGACCAGCCCGGTCGTGGGACGGAAGTACCAGGCGTGCCGGGTGCGTTCGCGGGACGGCCGCTCTCTGCGTGGGAGTCGGAGCCCGGCTGGTCTCGTCGGGTGCCCTGCCTTGCGCCGGGGACGTCCGGTGGGTGGGGGGAAGGTCGGCGTTGGCGAGGACGATGCGCATGTCGATGTCGCCGACCGCGTGCCGCCCTCGGCGCAGCGGTAGGTCGTGTGTATCGGCGACGTGGTCTTGGTCGCGCTGTTCGGTGGAACGCCTTACGGACCGGGGAGTGCACACTGCTGCCGCACGCGGCGCAGCGGCATCGAGGCGCATTCGGCCGTTTTGGGCATTGGGTTGGGACAGCCCGATATGGGCGTCGCGTCAGTGTCCGGTGTTCGATCGGCGGCGATCTCGGCACGGTTGTCGCAAGCCCGGCCGGTGGACTACGCCACTCCGGCTTCGCAGTCCCAGTGGCTGTAGCGCTCTGCGGGATGCGGACGGGCGAGCGGAGCGTCCTGGAGACGTGGATGCCGAGCATCCGATCGTGACGCCGGCCGACCGTGCGAGGGGGTCGGCCGGCCTGGCTCAGGCCGCTGCCGAGGCGCTGGTGCGTGTGGTGTGGGAGGCCGGTGTCGCCGAGGTCAACCGGCGGGTGGCCGCCGATCTCGCGGCCTCGCATCGTGAGATCGCCGAGCTGCGATCCGAAGCGGGCTTCGACTGAGCCTTGATGGGATTGCAGCTCATGTGTTCTCGCGGCCGCGGAGCTGGCTGACTCGGCCGGCGTTCATGATGACCGTGAAGGGGTGGCCGGTCTCCGTGTTCTCTCCGTCGATGTGCAGTTCGCCCTTGGTGCCGACTTCGAGTTCCGGGCCGTCGGCGATTACCGCGCTCCACGCGACCGGACCGACGTGCTCGGCCGGCGGCCAGTCGTACAGGTCGACGTCGACCTCCACGTCGCCCAGCCCCGGCACGGTGAGGTGGCCGTGCGCTTCGACGATCTCCATGATTCGAGTGTGGCCTGATTCGCGAGGATCGGCTCGCCCGGTCCGCCGGTCAGGCGACGTCGTCGGGGGTGAGGTCGGGGCGCAGGCGGTGCCACGCGGGGTGTCGGAGGAGTCCGGCGCGGGTGATGGTGGCGTAGGCGACCTCGCCGACCAGGCGCGGCAGGACCCAGCGGGCGCCGGGGACGGAGGGTCGCGGGTGGAAGGGGCAGTCTTCGGTGGCGGCGACGCGCAGCAGTTCGGCGAGGGTGGTGCGTTCGCGGTCGGTCCAGCCGGTGCCGACGGCTCCCGCGTAGCGCAGGCCGTCGGGGCCGGGACGGCCGACCAGCAGTGATCCGGGCAGGCCGGAGAGGCGGCCGCGGCCGGGGAGCCATCCGCCGACGATCACGTCCACGGTGCGCACATGCCGGATCTTGATCCACGAGCGTGATCGCACGCCGGGTTCGTACCGCGCGTCGGTCCGCTTGCAGACCAGCCCCTCCAGGCCCGCCTCGCGGGTCGCCTCGAGCGCCTGGGCGCCGTGTCCCACGAGTGCCCCGGGGGTGGACCAGTTCCGGCCCCGGAGCTCCAGGGTCTCCAGCCGGTCGCGGCGTTCGGTCCACGGTTGTGCGGTCAGGTCGCGGCCCTCGAGGAACAGCGCGTCGAAGAGCATCAGCCGCGCCGGGACCTCCTTGGCCATGTGCGCCGCCCGGGCGGGCGAGCCGGCCAAGCCCATCCTGGCTTGCAGGCGTTCGAAGTCGCTGTGCCCGTGCTCGTCGAGCGCGACGATCTCGCCGTCCAACACGGCGGCGACGTCGCCCAGGGCCTCGCCGATCGCCCGTAGCTCGGGGTAGGCGCCCGTGATGTCGGCGCCCGAGCGAGCGCGCAGCAGCACCGTCCCGTCCCCGGGGAGGTAGACGATCGCGCGTTGCCCGTCCAGCTTGGTCTCGTACGCCCACCGGTCGTCCTCCGACGCGGGCGGCAGCGTGCCGGGGGTGGCGAGCATGGGCGCGATCCGGGGCAGCGTGGGCATGCGGGGAACGTCGTCGCCCCGGCGCCCGGGTACACCCGGCGGTGGCCCGGGTCGCCCGAACGGAGGCACCCGAACGCAGGCGCACGTCAACGGTCTCCGTACCTCGAACACTGCGCCCGCACCGCCTGGACGCCGACCGCATCGCAATAGGCGTGCCGGCTCCACCGCGCAGGCGCACCGCGACGACTGCGCGGGCGCCGCATCGACGCGGCTGCGGACGCGCTCGCGGGCCGGCGCCGGGCGCCCCGTTACTGCTCGGCGCGGGCGTGCCGCTGGTGCCGGCGGGCTTGCGGCCCGGGCTGCGGGAGTAACCGGTACCCCTAGCGCGGTCCCGCGGCCGAGGATGAGCGTGCGGGCGAAGCCGTCTCCCGGGCGCGGCCCAAGTCGGCCAGGCGGCGTAGTGCGTGTTCGGAAGCGGAGCCCGGCTCGGCGGCGAACAGGTCGAGGCCGCTGTATTCGAGGTCGCCGGGCAGCGTCACGAGTTCGCCGTACAGCTCCAGGTCGCCGACGACGGGGTGGTGCAGCCGGTAGAACCGGTGGCCCGTGCGCGCGACGGGATGGGACGACCACATCCGTGCGAACTCGGGACTGGCCGCGCGCAACCGCTCGATGTGTGCGACGAGGCTCCGGTCGCCCCGGTAGCAGGCGGACAACACCCGCAGGTGCGCGACGTGTTCGACCGCCGTGCGCTCCCAGCCGTCGCCGTGCAGGTCGCGCATCTCCGGCCGGCGGAAGATCAGGTCGGAGATGCTGCGCTCGCCCTCGGGCATCGCCGCGAAGTCGCCGAAGAGCGCGGTCGCGACCGGGTTCCACGCCACGACCTCGGTGTGCCGCCCGACCAGGATCGCCGGGGTCGCGTCGAAGGACGCCACCAGGTGCCGCAGGCCCGGGCGCGGCGTGACGGCGGTTCCGGGACACGTGCGGGCGTCGGGCCTGGCGAGTTGGCCCAGGTACGTCCGCTCGTCCTCGTCCAGGCGCAACGCCTTCCCGATCGCGGCCAGGACCTCCGCCGAGACGCTGTCGGCCCGGCCCTGTTCGAGGCGCGTGTAGTGCGCGACGCTGACGCCGGCGAGACCTGCCAGTTCCTCGCGGCGCAGGCCCGCCACGCGGCGGCGGCCGCCGTACGCCCGCAGTCCGACGTCCCCCGGGCTCAGGCGGGCGCGGCGGGACTTGAGGAACTCGCTCAGTTCGATACGTGCGTCCACACGGCGACCATAACCGGGACGGCGCGAGGGTGATCACGCGGTGCGTAGGCAAAGCCGGGACCTGGGTAGCGCGTGGCGGTCCGCCCAGGCTGGGAAGCGACCCAGCCGCCCGCCTCACTCCCGAGGCCCTTTCCGGAGGTCGGCCTTTATGCCGTCGCCTGCCAACCTCGTACGTCCCACCAGCCTGACACGTCCCGCCTGGACACTCGCTCTCCTCGCCCTCGCGGGCCTGATCACCGCGCTCGACTTCACGATCGTGTACGTCGCGCTGCCCCAGATCGCCGCCGACGTCGGCTTCTCCGAACACGGGTTGCAGTGGGTCGTCAGCTCGTACGCCGTCGTGTACGGCGGACTTCTGCTGCTCGGCGGTCGCCTCGCGGACCTGCTCGGCAGACGCCGCATGTTCGTGGTCGGCATGGCGCTGTACGGTGCCGGCTCGCTCCTGGGCGGTCTGGCCACCGCGCCGGGCGCGCTGATCGGCGCGCGGGCCGTGCAGGGCGTGGGCGGCGCGGTCCTGTTCCCCGCGACGTTGTCGCTCGTGAACACGCTCTTCGCGGAAGGGCGTTCGCGGACCCGGGCGCTGACCGTGTGGGCGGTGTCGGGAGCGGGCGGGCTGAGCCTGGGGGCGCTGCTCGGCGGCGTACTGACAAGTGCGTTCGGCTGGCAGGCGGTGTTCTACGTCAATGTGCCGCTGGTCGTGGTCGCCGCCCTGGCCGCGTCCGCGCTGCTGCCCGCCGACGCGGCGTGGCGCGACGTACGCGAGGGGTGCGAAGGGTGCGAGGAACAGCACGGACGCAGCGGGCACGAAGGGCGCGAGGGCTGCGAGGGGTTCAAGGGCCAGGACGGACGCGACGGACGTGACGGACGCAAGGAGCGCGACGGGCGCGGCGGCGCGGGTGCGACGCGGCCCGGCTTCGACCTCCCGGGCGCGCTGACCGGCACGGTCGGGCTCACGCTGCTGGTGTTCGCGATTGCGCAGGGGCCGGAGTGGGGTTGGACGGATCCCCGGGTGCCGGGTGCGGCGGGAGTGGCATTGCTGCTGCTTGCGGGATTCGTCGCGGTGGAGTCGCGGACGGCCGATCCGCTGCTGCCGCTGCGCCTGTTCACGCATCGCGGCCTGACGGCGGCGACCGGGGTGATCCTGGTGTTCGGACTGACCCTGCAGGCCGTGCCGTTCTTCCTGACGTTGTGGTTCCAGGACGAGATGGGCTTTTCGGCGCTGCGCACGGGGGTCGCGTTCCTGGGGCCGACGTTGTCGATCACGGTGGGCAATCTCGCGGGTGAGCGTCTCGCGGGGCGCCTGGGCGTGCGTCGGACACTGATGGTCGGGTTCTCGGTCGCCGCACTGGGGGCCGCGGTGCTGGCGGCGGGGATGACGGACGACTCGTCGTACGCCGCACTGCTGCCCGGGATCGTCGCGTTCGGGCTGGGCACCGGCGTCGTGTTCACCACGATGTGGGTCGCCGCGGCGTCGGGCGTCGCGGACACCGAGCAGGGTGCCGCCTCCGGACTGGCGTCCACCGCACTCCAGTTTGGCTCCGGGGCCGGCCTGGCGGTGCTGGTCTCGGTGGGCGGGATCCGGACGGCGGTGGCGGTGGTCGCGGTGGGCGCCCTCGTCGGACTCCCGGCCGCGCTGGCTCTTCCGAAGGCCGTGCGGCCTCCTGCCGATCCGGCCGGGATCGAGTCTGCCGATCCGCTCGGTCAGTCGTCTTCGTCCTCGGCGCGGTCACCCTCGGCCTGCGATGTCTCGTAGGCGTGGGCGGTCTGCTCCGATGTGGCGTCTGCGTCGGACGTGCGCATGTCGCTTCCCCGCACCACCACGCGCGGGGGCGAGTGCATTCCGTGGTGCTCCTCGTGCAGCCGGTGCTCGGCACGTACCTGGGTGTCAGGCATGGAAACCTCCTGCGGCCCACCGCACCCTGCGGTGCCGGGTGCGGTGCCGCTGTGTCTCCAGTGTCCCTCTTCCGCGGGTCGTCCGGCCCGTGCGCGGCGCGCACCCGGCTGCCACGCCCTACGGGAATACCGGCTTGCGCTTCCGGGCGAACGCGGTGGGGCCCTCCTGTGCGTCGGCGGTCGCGAAGATCGGCCGGCCGATGCAAGTTGGCGATTGAGCGCGTCCTCCGCCGGAAGGTCCGGGGTCTCGATGATCGAGCGCCGACGGCCTCGACAGCCGGCGCGGGTCGTTGCCGTCGACACGGCCGATGAGGCCGATCTCGCGGGCCTCCTCGGATGCCGCGTGTAGGACGTGCCGCAGACCCTCGCGCCGCTCATCGGGGCCCGCACACCGGACTGGACATCGGCGCATGCGGGTCGCAGGGCGTGGGCTTTGATTGCGAAGCGGCTGTGGCCGCAACTGTCGGCCTGCTCGCGCCGATCGGCGTTGTGCAGCGAGTCCTGCGGGTGTGTGCCCGCGTGCCAGGGACGGTGGACGACCGATCTCGTACCAGGTTTCCGGATCCTCGGGACGCCCGCCGCGACGATCCGGGGGAGAGGGTCGCGCCCGGGGCATAGAGTCCCTTACATGGACGTAAATGGAGGCTCCGGAGTCGGGGAGATGCACGAGATCGGACCGCTGATGTACCGCCAGGGGTACGTGTCCGTGTGGACGGAGGACCACAGGTGCAGAGAGGATGCGCTCATGCACGACCGTGTGATCGTCTCCGTGCACACCGGAGCTCCGAAACAGCGGGGCGACCAACTGTTCCGGGCATGGGTGGACGCCAAGGAGCTTCCCTCGGTCCTGGACCACTGGGCCGGCGTCCTGCGTTGATGATTCGCGCGGCGGAGGGACGAAGCCGGTCCTGCTCCCCGCCGGCGTCTCCACGTGGACTCGGTAGTTCCCCTTCTCGCCGTCGTGCTCGGTGGCGGGTTCGGAACAGGGTGGGGGCCTGAGGGCTTCGTTGCCCAGGCGGCGCGCCTCGCCGAGACGGCCCCGTTCCGTGCGGTTTCGGCGAGCACGTCCGGTGTGATGCCTCGGTCCAACCGGTCGCTGGTGGTCTGGTGTAGGCGCAGGGCTTGTTCGAGGGCGGAGCGGACGAGGCCGCTGTCGTGGGCGTGCCTGTCGGAGTTCCCCGAACAAGGTTGTTCGTGCGGCGTCGCGGTATCCGCCGGCGAAGGCCTTCTGGCGGGCTGCTTCGGTGCGTTCGCTGTGAGGGACGATGGTGTCGAGGCCCGGGTGCGCCGGCGGAACGCCACCGCGGGATGGGCGGGGTTCTTCCACCTTGCTCTTCGATCGGCGTGGTCCGCCCGGGTGAACAGAGCCGGGTGAGGCAGCGGCCGTCGGGTGCGTCGTACGGCCCGAGCCCGTGTACGGCGGGGGCGGGGGAGTCGCGATGACAGCGATGTGTGGCGAGTTCGGGCGGTGTCGGGTGGCTCGGTTGTCAGGGCGTGGGCGAGGTGCCGGCTCCAGGTGGCCACGTGGCGATCGTCACCGAGGGCGAAGCGGTGCTGGGTGGTCCGAGGGGAGAAGCCGCCCTCGGCCGGGACCCCGTGGTACTCGGCGGCGGCGCGGTGCAGGGCGGGCAGGATCCGGAGGGTGGGCGGCAGTTCGCCATCCTGGCCGTGTGAGCGTCGAGCAGCCAGTCGCGCACCACCGGGTGGATCCGCCGGGTGCCGCCGCTGTCGGGATCCTCGACCAGTACGGGATTCTTCAGGCGCGTCATCTGCCGGAGTGGCCCGGGCGCCGAATCGCTTTTACCGAGACGGTCGTTCGGGCGTGCCGGTTCCGATGCGATCCGTGACACATGTCATGCCGGGGGCTCGTGACGTGTTCGGTGGCCGAGATCGTCATCTCCTCGGGAACCACAACCGAGGAGAGCGCATGCCGAACACCACCCGAGAGAGCCCGAGGAGGTCTCCCGTGCGGCGTGCCCGCCGGGTGCTGCCGGCGCTGGCGCTGTGCGTCGCCCTGCTGGGCGCAGGTGCGTGCAGCGGAGGCGACTCGAAGGACGACAGGGGTGGCAAGGGCCCCGGCGACGGCAAGCCCGCCGCCCAGGCCAAGGACCCCGGTGGCGACGCGCCGAAGATGTCCAAGGCGGTGGTCGCGATCACCCCGCAGGACGGTGCGACGGGAGTGGCCACCGAAGGGGCTCTCAAGGTCACCGCGACCGCCGGGAAGCTGACGGAGGTCGCCGTGAAGACCTCCGAGGGCAAGACCGTCGAGGGCACCATCGCACCGGACGGGGCCAGTTGGGCACCGGCGGCGGCGCTGCAGACCGGGATGAAGTACGCGGTGTCCGCGACCGCCACGGACGCAGCCGGGCTGGTGTCGGCGATGCAGTCCTCGTTCACCACGCTCACCCCGGCGAACACCAACTACGGCTACTTCAACATCGATGCGAACGAAACCTACGGCGTCGGCATGATCGTGTCGCTGACCTTCGGTACCGCGGTCACCGACAAGGCACTGGTGAACCGGTCGGTGACGGTCACCTCGGAGCCCGCGGTCGAGGTCAAGGGCCACTGGTTCAAGGACACGCGACTGGACTTCCGCCCGGAGAAGTACTGGCAGCCCGGCACCAAGGTCACCCTCCATCTGGACCTGGACGGCAAGCAGACCTCCCCGGGTGTCTACGGCAAGCAGAAGAAGACCGTCACCTTCACCATCGGCCGGGCGCAGACCAGCGTCGCGGACAGCAAGGCCCACACCCTCACCGTCACCCGCGACGGCGCGTTGCTCAAGAAGCTGCCGGCCAGCCTGGGCAGCGACGAATTCACCACCTACAACGGCAGGATGCTGATCATGGCCAAGGAGGGCACGATCCGGATGTACGGGCAGAGCGTGGGCCTGGGCCCCGATTCGTACGACATCCCCGACGTCCCGCACAGCATGCGGCTGAGCACGAGCGGCACCTACGTGCACGGCAACCACTGGTTCAAGGACAAGGCGAACCCCCCGTTCGGCCGGCTGAACACCAGCCACGGCTGTGTCGGCCTGGAGGATGTCGTCGGTGGCGGCGACGCCACCAAACCGGGCGCCTGGTTCTACGCGAACTCGCTGGTCGGCGACGTGGTCGAGGTGATCAACTCGCCGGAGAAGGTGATCGACGCGGACAACGGCTGGAGCGGCTGGACGCTGACCTGGGCCCAGTGGATCAAGGCCTGACCACGCCCGGCCGGCACACGGGCGCCACATCGGGGTGACGTCGGCGCCCGCGATGGCGCCGTCGACCCGGAACGCGGCGGCGCCGACGAACGACGAAGCCGGCCGGCGCACGGGCCGTGCGGTCCGCGGGTTCCGCGTGAGCGTGCGATCGATAGATGTAGGGCGGCACGGGTCGTAGAGCGAGAGGTGGATCGCCTCGTGCGAGAGATCTGCATCGTCCGGATCGGAGGCGAAACGCGGTCCCGCCGGCGACCGTCCGTCGCTGGTTCGTCGACGTTCGGCGAGGACTCGGAATCAGTCGCGCCTCGACGCGGGGCATTCCCGTTCCCGGTCCGGTGATCCGTCGGTGGTCGCCGCGTCCGGGGGGCAAGGGATGGAAGCTGGTTCGGGCGCGATCCGGTCGAGGTCGTCCTCCATCTTCGCGGTGGGCGTGGGGGTGTTGTCGACCAGGAACAACACCGCCTGTCCGCCGCAGTGCATGCCGTCGAGGACGGAGCCGCCCCTCCCCGCCCTCTCGGTCCGTAGGGATGTAGACGGGGCCGCCGCCCGGCGCGCAGCATCGCCGCCGGCGCCCGGTCCCCGGTGACCTGATCGTTGTCGTAGCCGCGGAGACCGAATCCCACCGCCCGTGCGTGTCAGGATCAAGAATCCGGAGTCGCCCAAGACTGCGCCTCCCGCAAATGGTTCATCGTCGCGGCCCGCCGGGCACGCAACGGGTCCGGGAACGCCTCGATGTCTCCCGGTCCGCCGAAAGCGACGGGAGAAGCGGTGAGCACCGGCCGCCGGGAACCCGCAGTGGCCCGCCGGACAAGACAGGGTGTGACCATCACCCCGATATCCGACCGCGAGTTGTGGGAGAGGGCGTGCGCAGGTGAACCCGAGGCGTTCGGGACCATCTTCGACCGGCACTCCCGCGCGGTCTACAACTTCCTGTCCCGCCGCACCGCCTCCTGGGCCGAGGCCGAGGACCTGACCTCGGCGGTCTTCCTGGACGCCTGGCGCCATCGAAGCGCCGTCACCCTGGACCGGGACAGCGCACTGCCGTGGCTGCTGGGCATCGCTCGCAACACCGCCGCCAACGGCGGCCGGGCCCGTCGGCGCTACCAGGCGCTCAAGGAACGCCTGCCCACCCCCTCCCCGGTCCCCGACCACGCCCAGGACGTCGCCGATCGCATCGACGAGCAACGCGCCCTGGTCGCGCTGCGCACCTCCGTCGGCCGCCTGCCCGCGCACGAACGCGAGGTGATCGAACTGTGCGTATGGAGCGGACTGGACCAACAGGCCGCCGCCACCGCGCTGGGCGTGGCCGTGGGCACCGTCAAATCGCGCCTGCACCGCGCGCGCCGCCGACTCGGCGACGACCTGCGCGAATACGCACCGTCCTCCCCCGACCGCCGCGTCATCGCCGAGGAGACCTCGTGATGCCCTCGAACCCGATCCCGCCCGAGCGCGACCTGCCGCACAGCGCCGCCCGCCGAACCGAGTTGCTCGCCCTCCTGCCCCACGCGGGCTCCCCGGCACCGGCACTGCCCACCATCCGCCGGCGGACCCTGGGCCGACTGACACCGCCACGCCGGGTGCTGCTCCCATTGGCTGCGGCGGCGGCAGTGGCGGGCCTGGTCACCGGGGTCCTGCTCGGGATCTCCGGCGACGACGACGGGGCCATCCGGGTCCCGGGGCCGGCCGACTCGGGGTCTGTGCCCACCCCCGCGCCCTCCGCCGGGGACCGCCCGCTGCCGCTCAAGCAGGTGCCGGTACCGGCGGAGGTCGCGGTGTCCGACGACACCGCCGCCCGATTCGTCGCCGCATGCGCCGCCGACCGGCTCGACCCTGCGGCCGCGAGCGGGTACCGGGCCTACTTCGCGGTGCGCAGCCCGCGGCCGGCCGACCCCGGAAACATCTATGCGATCGCGGTCGACCCGGCCGGACACAACGCGTTGCAGTGTTCGGGCTCGAACCTGCCCACGGCACTCCGGATTCGGAGTGATTTCGAACTGCTCACCGGGACCGTCCAGGTGGACCACAGTGGCGGCACCAAGTCCGGTTCGAGCTGGACCGATTACTCCGCGGGCCGGTACAACGCCCCCGTGGCGCGGATCACCATGGACCGGGGCACCGGCGAGCACCAGGCGATCATGGCGGGCGGCGTCTGGTACGCGGCGGAGACCGTCGGGTACACGCGCGACGCCGCCGAGGCGTTTCCGGCCGGCCAGTATCCCCGGATCCGCGGCTACGACGACGCCGGCAAGCTGATCTGGGACTCCGCTCGAGACGTCCCGAAGCCGGGATCGGCGGAATGTGTCCGCACCCCCGACGGCCGGTTGCTCGACTACCAAGGCCGCGCCGAACCCGATCCCGCCACGTGCCGCCCGGCCCTGCCCTGGACCGCCGGCGCCCGATGAGCGCATCCGGCCGACCTGATTCCGACCGGCGGATGCCGACCGGAGAAGGCAGGCTTTTGCCGCCATGCGCCCTGGTCGGCCCCACTCATGCGGGCGGGGTCGACCAGGGCACGGTTGGGCGAGCCTGTTCAGTGTGGGGAGGCCCCCGACTCGGCGGGCGTGCGGAGGGGCTGCCACAGGGTGTTGCGGAGATCGGTGCCGCGGACGAGTTGGATGCGCCAGGGGTCGATGCGGAGCACGTGGTAGTCGGGGTCGGCGGGCCCGGCCTGCCAGTAGCGGGCGGGGTCGTAGCCGACGCCGGGCGGGCTGCCCTTGACGTACAGGTTCCAGGCGTACTCTCGGGTTTCGCGGTCCTCGGCCCAGGTGGAGACGCTGTCGACGAAGACGGCGTTCTGGCGGGGGCCCCAGTACGAGTAGGTGGTGTGTGGGTTGTCGGCCAGGTGGGCGGCCTTCACCGGGGTCTTGTAGACCGCGAGCCAGCCTCTCGGGGCGCCGTCGACGACCTCCCAGACGGGGAAGAGGATGCGTGCGCGCGGGCGGTGTCGCTTGTCGACGGTGATCATCGTGGCGTACTTGATCTCGCGGATGTAGGAGAAGAACGTGTCCTGGATGTCGGCGAAGTCGCTGACTTTGGTGGCCATGGTGGGCTCCCGAGGTTGTGGGTCGGTGCTGCTCAGCGCGCGACGGGTACGTCGGTGTTGTTCTTGGTCCGTGTCGAGGTCGGCGTAGGGATCCGGGTTACCGCGCCGGGCGCATCGGTGTCGTCGTCGCCACTCCCGCCGACCGCCGTCGACCCCGAGCGCAGCCCGAACGCCCCGATCACCGCGGCGATGGCGGCCGCCACGAACGGGACGACGAGCGCGGCACGGTAGCCGTCGAGCTGACCGGAGGCCGAACCGGCTTCCGTGGCGGCGATGTTGACGGCGGTCACGGCGGACAGTCCCAGTGCCGAGCCGAACTGGAACGAGGTGTAGAGCAGCCCGCCGGCGAGACCCTGTTCCTCCTCGTCGACGCCTTCCGTGGCGGCGATGGTGAGCGGCCCGTACGACAGGGCGAAGGCCAGGCCGAGGAGTACGAGGCTCGGCAGCATCGCGAGGTAGGTCCAGTCGGAGCCGACCGGCAGGAACAGCGCGTACGCCGCGGACGCGAGCACCAGCCCGCCGAAGATCACCCGGGCGTTGCCGAAGCGCTCGACCAGCTTGGGGGTGAGGAGCGGCGACAGGATGGCGTCGATGCCGATGACGATCATCGCGAAGCTGGTCTCCAGCGTCGACCAGCCGCGCAACTCCTGCAGGTACAGCACGACGATGAACTGGAAACCGAAGAAGCCGCCCGCGAACAGCAGCCCCGACAGGTTGGCGCGGAGCAGTGCGCCGTTGCGCAGGATGCCCAGGCGTACCAGAGGCGCGGCCGAACGGCGTTCGATGACGACGAAGGCCGCCATGAGCAGCAGACCGCCGCCGACGGTGGCGAGTGTCTGGACGAGGGTGGCGTGGGCCGCGCGTTCGACCCCGAGGACGATGAGCACGATGGCGCCGGTGACGGTCAGGCCGCCGAGGATGTCGAAGCCCTCGCCCGTGCGCTCCGGACGCGGCGACTTCGGGACCACCGCGAGCGCCGCGACCAAAATGAGCGCGGACAGGACTACCGGAGCGAAGAACACCCAGCGCCAGCCTGCCGAGGTCAGCAGGCCGCCCGCGACGAGGCCGATCGAGAACCCGCCGGCGGCGGTTCCCGAGTAGATGAGCAGGGCGCGGTTGCGCTGCGGGCCCTCCGCGAAGCTCGTGGTGATGATGGACAGACCCGCCGGGGTCATGAACGCGGCGGCGACACCGGTCACGAAACGGGCGACGATCAGCATCCAGCCCTGCGTGGCGAAGCCGCCGAGGCCGGAGAAGAGCAGGAAGACGACGAGCCAGAAGACGAACATCTGCCGCCGTCCGAAGAGGTCGGCCGCCCGCCCGCCGAGGAGCATGAAGCCGCCGTAGCCGAGGACGTAGGCACTCATCACCCACTGCAACTCGCCGGTGGACATGCCCAGGTCGGCGCGGATCGACGGCAGGGCGACATTGAGCATGGCCACATCGATGCCCTCGAGGAAGATCGCGCCGCACAGGACGAGCAGTACGCCCCAGCTGCGCGCGCCGAGGCCGCCTGCACCGTCCGTGGCGTCGCGCGTACCTGTGCTGCTTGCGCTGCTTGTGCTATTTGTGTCGGAATTTTCTGGGGACATATCGGAAACGCCTCCGGGGCGAGGGGGTGATCGGGATGTCACCACCTTCGTTCCGGACGCCGGGGCGGAACAACGGCGAAGATCTCACCGTTCATGCAGTCCGACTGCATGATCCGATCGACCGCCGTGAGGGCCCCATGGAACGCGATGAACTGGAGACCTTTTTGATCCTGGCCGAAGAACTCCACTTCGGCCGGACGGCGGACCGCATGCGCCTGTCGCGCTCACGCGTGAGCCAGCTCGTGAACCGTCTGGAACGGCACGTCGGGGCTCCGCTGTTCGTGCGCACGAGCCGCCGGGTCGGGCTGACCGCGATCGGACGCCAACTGCGCGACGACGTGGCCCCACTCCACCTCGCGCTGGCAGCGGCCGTCGAACGGGCCCGGACCACCGCGCGCGGCATCGACGCGGTGCTGCACGTCGGGTTCTCCACGCCGCTCACCGGCGAGATCGTGCTCCGGGCCGCCGAGTTGCTCCGGAGCGCACACCCCGAACTGGCGGTGGAGATCTGCGAAGTGCCGCTCGCCGATCCGTACGGGCAGCTGCGCAACGGGGAGTTCGACGTACAGGTCGCGGAACTGCCGGTACGCGAGACCGACCTCGCCCACGGTCCCACCCTGCTCCGCGAAGGACGCACGCTGGCGATCGCGAGCGATCACCCGCTCGCGGCCCACGCCGCAGTCGTCTTCGAGGACCTGGCCGACCTGCCGCTGCTCACCATCGCCGGTGAACTCCCCGACCATGTGCGCGAGTTCCACGCGCCGACGCACACACCCGGTGGTCGGGCGATCGGGCGCGGTCCTTCGGTCACCAACATGCAGGAAGCGCTGATGATGGTGGCGGCCGGACGCGGGGCTCTGCTGTCGCCCGCACACGCCTCCGCGTACTTCGCGCGACCCGGGGTCACGTATGTGCCGTTCCTGGATGCCGAGCCGGTCGACTACGGCCTGGTCTGGCGCAGCGAGGAGAACACGGTGGCGATGCGCGTCTTCGCGCAGGCGATCCGGAACGCGGCACGCGAGGGAGCCGGAGCACCGGCGTCGGGCGGCGGTACGACCGGGAGCGCGGGCAGGGGCGCGACGAGCACGGGGCCGGGCGCGGGCACGCGTGCCCGGGCGACCGGGGGCGGCGTACCGGCGCCGACGACGCCGGCGAACGTGTGACGGAGGCATCGGCACGCGCGAAGCTGCGGGTCGAGCCGGTGGCCCGGCGCTGCGCGGGCCCGCGAGAGTGGGTACGCGAGCTGGGTACGCGAGACCGCGCACATGGCCGGCCGTGGACACGAGACCGCGCACGCGGCCGGCGGCCGTGCACACCGTTCGCAGCGCACATCATGGGCAGCGGCAATGGCGATGGGTGTCGACGACGCCTCGTCAGCGGACGACGAGGCGGACCACTGGATGTTCCACTCCGTCAAACGATCCTGATTTCCCTCATGGGTGTGGTTTCGGCCCACCACCCGTCCCGGCCGCCGCACCCATCCCGCGGCGCGACCCGCGCTGTTCCCCGCGAGGGCCGCGGGACGTGAACGACGCCGTCAGGCCCTGCCCGACGCGGTGTCCGCGACGATGTCGGTCAACAGCGACAGGGCCGCCGCCGAGGGCGAATCCGGCGCGGCCGTGAAGACGGCGACGCGCTGACCCTCGTCGGGCAGGGCCATGAACTCGATGGTGAGCTGCATCGTGCCCACGACCGGGTGATGGTAGTCGCGCGTGTTCGTGCCACAGTCCCCGACCGTGTGGGCGGCCCACAACTTCGCGAACTCCGAGCTGGAAAGCGTGAGTTCGCCCACGAGTGCGGCCAACCTCGGGTCCCCGGGATAGCGGCCCGAGATGAGTCGCAGGTCGGCGACGGTCGAGCGCGCCTTGCGGGTCCAGTCCCCGTACAGCTCCCGAGCGTGCGGGTCCAGGAAGAGCAATCTGGCGATGTTGGGGCGATCCGCCGGCCGGGTCGGCGCGGTGAAGTCCACGTGTCCGGCGATCAACGCGTGTGCCATCGGGTTCCACGCGAGTACGTCCAGGAAGCGACCCATCACCAGGGCCGGTACCTGCGCGAACGCGTCGATCATGACGCCGACCGTGGGCCGCACCTGTTCGGGCCTGGCCGCACGCCGGCGCGGCTTGGCGGCCGGCCGGGCCAGCGTGTACAGGTGCGAGCGCTCGACGTCGTCCAGGCGTAGCACGCGTGCGATCGCGTCGAGGACGGCGTCCGACGCGTTCGGGCTCTGGCCCTGCTCCAGGCGCGTGTAGTACCCGGCGCTGACGCCGGCGAGCTGGGCCAATTCCTCGCGGCGCAGGCCCGGGACGCGTCGGCGCCCGCCGAACGTCGGCAGTCCGGCCTCCTCGGGGGAGAGCACGGCCCTTCGCGAACGCAGGAATTCACCCAGCTCCACATGCGTGTCCATGCCCTCGATTGTGCCCGTGACGCGGCGGCCGTGCCTGCACCTGCCAGGTGTAGGCACCGGGGAGGTACCCCCGACACGGGGCCGGCTGCCCCGCCGATCCGCACGCAGTCTGGTCTCCGACGCAACAACGACCGCCACGAACGACGGGGCAAGGGGTTCAGAGCACATGAGAGTGATCGTGATCGGTGCCGGCGGCACCCTCGGCAGCGCCATCGCCGCCGGACTCGAAACGCGACACGACGTGGTCCGGGTCGGTCGGCGCGGGCCGGTACGCGCCGACCTGACCGACCGGGCCTCGCTGGACGCGATGTTCGACGAAGTCGGCGCCTTCGACGCCGTGGTGTGCGCCGCCGCGAGCGGCGCCCTGACCCGGTTGCACGACGGCGACGACGTCGACTACTGGACGGGCCTGAGCGGCAAGCTGATCGGCCAGGTCGATCTCGTACGGCGGGCCGTCCATCGCATCCGCGACGGGGGTTCGATCACCCTGACCAGTGGGCACTTCGCCGAGCCGATTCCCGGATCGAGCACCGGGTACCTGGTCAACGCCGGCCTGGAGGCGTTCGTGCTCGCCGCCGCGACCGAGATGACGCGCGGCATCAGGCTCAACATCGTCAGCCCCGGCTGGCTCAGCGAGTCCCTCGCGATGCTCGGTATGGACCCTTCGCCCGGCATACCGGCCGCCGATGTCGCCCGCGCCTATACGGCCGTCGTCGAGGGCAGTGCCCACGGCCTCGTCATCGACCCCACCACCGCTATCACCACCACCACCCCGATCGGACTGTGACCACCATGCCTGACACCCTCGTCGTCCTGGCCCACCCCGACCTCGCGAACTCGCGCATCAACGCCGCGCTTTCCGACGCCATCCGCGACCTGCCCGACGTGACCGTGCACGACCTGTACGCGGCCTACGCCGACTTGCGCGTCGACGCGGACCACGAGCGGGAACTGCTGCTTGCCCACGACCGGATCGTGTTGCAGTTCCCGTTCCACTGGTACTCCTCGCCCGCGCTGCTCAAGCAGTGGTCGGACGACGTGCTCGCCTACGGTTTCGCGTACGGCGCCGGCGGCACGGCCCTACATGGCAAGTCATTGCGCGTCGCGACCACGACCGGCGGAGGCGAGGACCTGTACCGCCCCGGCGGGCTCAACCGATTCCCGGTGACCGACCTGCTGCGGCCGTTCGACGCGACCGCGAACCTCGTCGGGATGCGCTACGAGGACCCCTTCGTGGTGCACGGCACGCGGGTACTGGACGACGGCGACCTTGCCGAACTCGCGGGACGCTACCGGGCATTGCTGAAGGGAAGGGTGCCGGCAGGGGTGTCGGCCCGACACTCTCGCGCCGATTCGGCCGCGCCGGCTGTGCGGCGGGTGCAGGGTGCCGTGCCGTCTCGATCCCGCTGACGCCGCCGACCTGGCCCGGCCTGGCCGGCAGCGGCGCCAGTCAGTGCCGACAGTCTCGGGACACCGACCATCACAGTGCCTGTCATTGGCCGGAGTCGAAGACGTAGCCGGAGCACGGCGGGAGGGGACGCGGGAGCGCCGGGCAGGGACATGGGGTGTGCCGGGCGATGGTGCACAAGTGCCCTGTGAGCAGCGGGAAATGGTGCACCAGAGCCCTGTTCTGGGGATCGATGGATGCCCTAGCGTGCTGCTCGCCGCCAACGAAACCGACGCGGCGCAATGCAAGCGTGTCGATGCGATGTCCATTCCGGCTGATCGCGCAGAGACCGCCCCACCGATGGAGTCGTCGGCGATGGAGCCGAAGGAATCGGGTTCGAAGGAATCGGGTTCGAAGGAATCGGGTTCGAAGGAAACGGGCTTGTCCGCGCCGCCGGGGTACGGTCGATCCGACCGTCTCCTCCGGCATCTCATCTGGCGGTCCGGCGTACCGGTCGATCCGTTCCCGGTCCGCCATCCCGGGCTGGCCGCCGCGCGAGACCTCTTCGAGGTCGAAGACGTGCTCGGCAGCGAGTTGGCGCAGGCTCAGCGCGGTCTGGCCGAGGTGTACGAGTACGAACCCCATGTCCCCGTGAACTTGGGAAGCGCCGATGTCGAAGGCGCTCGCCACTTCGCGGACGGCTTGCTGCTCGGGGCGCAGCACTTCCCGGACGCGCCAGTGGAGAGAATCGTCGGGACAGCGTTGAGTCGGCTGTCCCTGGAGGCGGTGGGCGGTGCGACGCAGGTGTCGGCCCTGACCTCGCCCCAGATCTACATCACCCACCCCGATGAACTCGGGCGTAGGTTCTTCGCATACGCACAGGCCGAGATCAAGGTCGACACCGCCGCCTTCCTCTCCAAGAGGCCGGCCAAGCAACGGGAGACGTACGCCGACCTCCGCGCGACCGACCGGGGTTCTCTCCTGCTCGGGATGGGCGCGAGCCTGCCCACGCCGACGGGTGTCCACGAGTACCTGCACGTCGTCGAGAAGACGATGGCGCACCCGGAATGGCGCAAGGCAGGGGTGATTCCGGGCTACCCGAACTCGCTGAGCGACGACGTCCGCGCGGCCGTCGCCCTGCGCGTGGGCAAACCCGCGGAACGGCTGACCAAGGCCGACTACGTCAGTGTCGTGGGGGAGTACGCGGCCACCACCCTGGACGAGTTGGTCGCCGTCCTGGGCACCGACGCGATCATGAACGGGCCGAACGCCGAACCGATCAGCCGCCTCGTCTACGACCGCCTGCAGGCGGCGGTACGCCCCTTCGAGCCCGGGCCGGGAGCAACCTTGTCGATCTGGCTCGGCCGAGCACGCACACGCGACGTCCGTGCGGCCCTGAACCTCCAGGGCCAGGAACCCACACTGCCGCCCGAACTCGCAAGCGCGTCGCCCGCACGCTCCCCGCAACCCCAGCCGTCCGCGGTACGCGATACCGACATCGCAAGGCTGGCATCGACGGGACTGACGCCCGCCCACAAGCCCACCCCACACACCAAGCACAAGACCTCGGCACGCGTGAGGTCGGCGCCGACGAACGCGCCCATCCGCAGCCCCGCCCCACCGCTGGTGATCAAGCACCGCGGCCTTCAAGACAAGAAGCCGAGCCGATCGATGTAATGCCGCGGCCGGCGACGCCCACCCGACACCGGCGTCTAACGCCGCCTCGGCGAACGCGAGATGCCCGAGCCGCAGATGTACGCCTGCGTTTGTCCGCGTGCCTTCCTGGCCTGGCGTGAAAGCAACTCCCAAGCCACTCAACCTCGTCCTGGAGTACGACACCGGAACAGAGCGCCTGTCCCGCCTCGTCGGCAAGGTCGGCCATACAGACGCCCTCTTGTTCCCGGTCCGGTGCGGGAATCGCCTGCACGTGTCGGAACGTGAAGGCGGCATGCGGCGCGATTGCGACACGTGAATGGCACGATTGCGACACGTGAACAGGAACACCGGGTGCGCGCAACGACGTCGTCGCAATCAGCCCGCCGGCGCGGCGGCGCTGCGATGCTCCTGCGGGCTGATGCCGTACACCCGCTTGAACGCCGAGCTGAGGGCGAACCCACTGCCGTAGCCGACCCGTCGGGCGACGGCGTTCAGGGTGGCATCGGACTGGCGCAGCAGGTCGGCGGCCAAAGCCAGGCGCCATTCGGTCAGGTAGGTCATCGGCGGCGTACCGACGGTGTGGCGGAAGCACTCGGCCAGCGGTGCCCGTGACACGCCGATCTCGGCGGCGACCCGCGCCGGCGTCCAGTCGTTCGTCGGATCCTCGTGGAACAGGCGAAGAGCCTCGCCTGCCACCGGGTGGGTGTGTGCCCGGTACCAGGCCGGCGCCTCGGTCTCGGGCCGGTCGAACCAGGCCCGCAACCCCGAGATGAGCAGCAGGTCGAGCAGGCGGTCGAGCACGACGCTCTGGGCCGGCCCCTGTTGGGCGACCTCTTTGGTCAGCACCCGGATGAGCGTCGAGTCCCAGGTGTCGTCGGACACGACCAGCAGTGGCGGCAAGACGTCGAGCAGGCGCCGGCCGACGGCGCCGACCTCCTCGTACACGCCGAGCACCATCTGCACCGACCCGTCGGGGTTGCTGCCCCATGTGCGCGCCCCCAGCGCCATCCGCTTGCGCAGGTCGACGCCCTCGGGCGTGACGCACCGCCGGCCGGGGTGCACGATGACCTGCGGCGGGGTCGCCGGGTCGTCGCTCATCACGTAGGGGTCCGATCCGCGAACGATGGCGACGTCGCCCGGGCGCAGCCGCACCGGCTCGCCGTGGTCGGGCTCGAAGCTCGCTTCGCCGCTGAGCATGACGGCCTTGGCCCCGGCCCCGGGCGCATGAGCCGGCCCAGGGTGCGCTCGACGGTCCAGCGGGAGCGAACGTGCCTTCTGGGCTGGGACGATGAGGCTTGCAGAAGTCTCGACGGGCCTCGGTATACCGCTGCGCCACTCGCGTGCGATGTCGTCGTGAGTCGGGCGGAACCGTTCGGCGGATTGCCCGGCGTGGTGGTCGAGGGGTGTGTGGGCGGTCAGGTGGTCGTCGGCCACCGGGGCCCGGTGTCGGGGTGGTGGGCCCACACGTACTGGGTGTCGGGTGTGACGGTCATGCCGTGGTCGTACAGTCCCGGGGCCCCGGCGGCGATCCACCGGTCCCAGGCCGCCTCCAGCTCGTCGCCCAGCCGCCGCGCTCCGCCCTGGTACAGCGTGGTTCCGACGCCCGCCGATGCGGAATACACGGCCCAGGAGGCGTCGCCGTCGTGGATCCAGGCGTTGACCCCGTCGGCGTCGCGCGCGGCACGCACGCGTACCTCGGGCAGCGCGACGCGCAACGCGAACAGCAGGTGCGCGTCGTCGCACAACGGCGCCAGGTCCCGGACCACGCCGCGCTCGTCCTCGGCCGCCGTGTCGCCGCGGACGTCGGTGAAGCGGGGTTCGGCCGGGGTGCCGCGGGCGGGCATGAACGTGGCGAGCCCCTGGACCCACCCGCTCGCCGAGCGTCCGTCGTCGGCGACGGTCAACGCGACATGCCCCAGCCGCCCCCACGGGGTGACCAGACGGCCTCCGGGGCGGGTGTGCGCGATCCACGCCCACGGCACCTGCTCGACCGCGTACGTCGAGACCACCCGATCCCACGCCGGCTGCGCCGGGAGGCCGGCCGCGCCGTCCCGGACCTCGACCCGTACGTCCGCCCCCGCCGCGGCGAGTGCCTTGCGGGCCGCCTCGGCCAGGTCGGGATCGACCTCGACGCTGACGACGTTGCCCGTCCCGGCGCGCCGGGCGAGCAGGGCCGCGTTCCACCCGGTCCCGGTGCCCAACTCCAGGACCCGGTGTCCGGGTTCCAGGAGCAGGGAGTCGAGCATGTCCACCACCACCGCCTGGCACGACAGGCTCGACGTGGGTACCGCGTCGACGACCTGCGTCACCGCGGCGTCGTCCGGCCCGGCGTACACCAACGACACCCACGCGTCCTCGTCGACCGCCCGGTCCACCGGCACATACGCCGCGCCGTCCCAGCGCCACAGCCGATCGGGCGCGAACGCGTCCCGGGGCGTGGCCTCCACCGCGGTCCGGATCCACGGCGCGCGCACAGGCCAGTCGCCACGCCGTTCCATCTCGGCCGCCGATCGCGACCGCGCCTCGACCAGGTCCACAGCGGGCTACTCGTCCTTCTTGTGCCGGCCGTTCGACGGCGGGGGAGGGGGCACGCGCCCGTCGGAGTTGTCCGGCGGAGGATTGCCCTGCGACGGATCCGGCGGCGGCTTCTCGTGCTGTCCCATGAACGCCTCCTCGATCACCCAGAGAGACACCATGATGACGCCACACCACATCCGGGCCGAAGACACACCGAACCGCGACCCACACCACCCGCAAGCCCCCCGATGCGGCAACAGCCCCGGCCACCGACACCCGGCTATCCCGGCGCATCCCAAGCCCGGTCAGCTCGACCCGCCCACCGCCCAATCGGCCTGCCATTGGCGGGCATTGACGAGAACCACACCCAGCTTCACCGCGCGCGCCCCACCATCGACGCCGACGGTCTCGACATGCTGCCCGGCACCGTCAGATGCCCCCTCCGCACACAGACCGCACCCGCCCGCAGCCAAGGGCAGCACCCACCGGTCCACCGGCGCCTCACGCCGCGCCGCCACGCCACCTCGACGCCCACCCCGCCGACTCCCTCGGCCGAGGGCGACATCACCGCTGCGAGCGAGGCGTTGGCCCGCCGGGCGATCCCGGACGTGATGGAACTCCTCAGGCTCTCCCGGGCGGGTTCGCGGTACGAGCACACGTGGTATCCGCCGTTGCCGGAGTTGTTGCGCAAGTGCAGCAAGGAGGAGTCGGACGCGGTGTGGGAGGCCCGCCCCAAGTGGCGCAACAAGCACCTCCCGGCGGGCGATCACGAAATCGTCGCGCTGGACATGAACGCCGCCTACCTGTCCGCATTGAAGGCCCACCTGCCGATCGGCCCGCTCGAACACCGCGCGGGCACGGAGGTGGACGACTGCGACGGACCGCGAGGGCGTAAACGCCGCCGCGCCGGCATCTATCTCGTCGACCCCCGGCCTGGGACCACGACATCCTGCCGAATCCGCTTGGCGATCGGGACGAGCCGGGCCCGCTGTGGATCACCGACCCGACCCTGCGGCTGCTGCTGCGCTGCGCGTCGCCCGCGTACGGCACCCTGTGCGGGGAACCACAGGCCACGAGTCCTGGACGGCGGTGGCGACCGAGAACCTCCTGGAGCGGTTGCGGACCGCGTTGCGCGATGCCCGCGACGCCGCGATCGCCGAGGGCGACGACGTGACGTTGGACTATGTGAAGCAGATGTACGCCAAGCTGGTGTCCACGATGGGTGGTTCGAACTACAACCGGGAGATCAACCGCCCGGACTGGATGCACATCATCCGCTCCCAGGCGTTCTCCAACCTGTGGGTCAAGGCCTTCAAGGCCCACCGGGGCGGCCTCGCCGTGGTGCGGGTGATGGGCACCGACGAACTCCACCTCACCGGCGGCGACTGGCGCACCGTGTTCACCGAGGGCCGCGGCGTCGGCGACGTGAAGATCAAGGACACGTACATTCTCCAGAGCAAGGACAAGAGTTGACGGCCCACGCCACCGCCCCCGCCGCCACCGCTTCGCCCGAGAGGACCTGACGCCGGATGCCGTACCGCTCCCTGGAGCCCGGCAAGTACGGGATGCGCGACGCCCGCGCGTCCGCCCAGGCCGCCGAGCGCCTGGACGAACTCGCCGACGGCGTCAGCTCGCCCGTCGACACCGAACGCGGCCTCGCCGCACGCCTGCGCTGCCTCACCGCCTCCACCGCCGGCTACGAGGCGATGGACAACGCCGGCATCGCCGTCACCCCCCGGACCCTGGCCGCCTGGCTCGCCGAGGACCGGACCCCCAACCGGGCGAACCTGCGCCGGATCGAGACCGCCTACCGCGACCTGCGCCGGCGCAACGTGGCGCGGTCGCTGACCCGTCGCCTGAACAACAACGGCCGCGGGACCCGCGTGGAACTGCACCCGCACGACCAGTCCGGCGTGCGCGAGCCGCACCGCCGGGCGGGCGTGGCCGGGCACCGCAGCGTCAACGTCCGCCGTTGGGACACGATCGTGCGCGCCTGGGCGGCCGGGGACGAACGCATGCTCGACGAGTTGTGGACCGACGAGGTGTTGGCCGATCTCGGTTCGGACTGGGGCGGCTTCGAGTTCGCTTCCGGGGTGGGATTCGCGGCATAGCCGACTGTAGGGTCTCGAGGTCCGCTTCACGGTCTTCGACCCGGTTCCCTACGGATCGCATATATGAAGCGATCGTGCGATTCGCAGTGTTCTGTCGCGGTGCAACCGGCGGATTCTCGCTGCGTCGTGCATCGAGGGGCGGGGACGCCGGGCACGAATCCCCGTTCCTTGTTCCGGGGGCCGTCGGATTCTCGCCGCATCTCTTACCGGAGAGTCGAGATCTCGGGTACTTGGCGATTTCGACAGGTCGTGTACCTCGTGCGGATGATCCGGTCTCACTTCGCGGCCTCGTTCTCACTGCACCTGTCGCGGTCGCTTCGGCAGGTGTACGGGGCCGGGGGCCGTTTCGGTTCCCGGTGGTCGGTGCCAGGATGGGGCGGTGAGTACAGATGCCCCGGGTGCTGTGGCGCGGCCGTCCGAGCGTCCGAGGCCGGCCCTTCCCGACATGGCCGCCGCCCACGAGCGCGGACCGGCCTTCGCCGTCGAGGCGCGGTGGCAGCGGCTGTTCCTGGCACTGGAGTGGATGTCCGCGCGGACCGGGGGGACTACGACTCGCGGCACTCTCGGCCTCGTGGTGGCAGCCCGCGCGGAACCCCGGCTGCGTCGGCTGTACCCGTTCACAAGTCACGCGACCTTGTGCTTGAGCAGCTGCACGAGGTACCCGTACGCGATCGCGGTTCCGCCCGTCGAGCCCTTGCACGACGGACGCTTCCGGGTGCGTGTTCCCCGTTCCCGGGACGTGATCGGCGTGACGGACACCGCCGAGGAGGCCATTGCCCTCGTCCTGGACCACCTCCCGGCCGACATCGGCCCAGCCGTGGCCGGAACAGCGGGCGACCTCGGACCGTGACGTGTTCGGCGTCGTCCCGGTTCGTCGCGAGGAAGTGCGGCGGGGGTGGAGACCAACCCCGGTGAAGTGGCGTGGGACAGCCGGAGAACCCGCAGGACACGGCGTCGCCGTAGGAAGCGGAACGCGAGATCCTACAGCGGCTGTTGCCCTGTCGTGTCGCCCGTCGCCCTTGGAACCGATGGGCCGCGCGAGGGTGTTGGTGCCGGTCGGGGCGTGATGTGCTCCTTCGCCGGTGCGCAGCCTGTCCGGTCGACGACGACCGGCCGCCGTACCCGGATGCCGGGGGTCGGGCGCTGGGGGTCGGGGGCGTGCGCCCGTTCGTGCTCGGCCGGTTCACGGCCGACGACCGCCCTCTTCGGGGCCCTGTCGTGACCTGTGCGCACGTCGACGCTCCGCATCGATCCTCGTGGGGTGCGGGCGTACACCCGCGGGTGTACGTGCGCCTCTGCCCGAGGGGCGGGGCGCGTCCTACCGTGGGCAGCGGAGGCCGAGCGCCCGGGACCACCCGGCCCCGACCCCGCCTTGTTTCCGGTTCTGTTCGCACACGACCCAGAACGGGTGTGACCATGCGTCTTTCCCATCGAATCGCCGCCGCCACCGGCGCCGTGGCCCTGGCCCTGGGCGGCCTGACCGCCCTGGCCCCCACCGCTCAGGCCACCCAGGCCGACTGCGTCACCTACCTCGCCGGCCTCGGCTACAACACCACGGACACCAACGCCGCCTGTCTGGTGGGCGGCTCCGGACTGCCCCTGGCCTTCCAACTGTGCTCTCTCACCCTGACCACCGTCTCCGGCGTCCCGCCGGCCATCGCCGACGAGGCGTGCCGCCGCGCCGCGCTGTGACCGACCCGTAGGGTGCGTCCCCGCCGTCCGCAACGTTTCGTTCCTCGTGACCGACCGGTCACGAGGAACGGCTGACCGACACCCACGTCCCGCCCCCGCGTCACGATCGGCGTCGCGGGGGCCGGACCACGCCCGCCTCCCCGCCGATCCCGCCCCCACACGCCCGGCCCGGCCCCACGACACCGCAGCCGAGACCTACGGCCTCGCCGCGGCGATCCGCCGGCCCCGGACCGGTGCCACGCCCGCCACCGACCGCTTCGCCGGCCCCCATGCGAGCGCGGCCGACGTCCCGGAGGACATCGCCACCGCACGGCGCCGCACCCCGCCGGCCGACACGCGGCCCCGGGCGGCCCCCATCTCGGAGCCGTCTTCGCCGAGGACCCCGCGGCGACCATTGGCCACTTCGAGTTCACCCCGCACCACCCCCTGCTCTTCCTGCCGAGTACGGTGAGCGCCTCGACGCGCTCTGGCGTCCAAGAAGCCTGTCGTTGGCGTGCGTTGGCGAGTACCACACCCAGCTTCACCTGCATGTGCCTCGCCGCCCGCTCGACGGTCTCGACGTGTTTGCGCGGCACGACCAGGTGCCCTTCCCGCCGGCGGAACGCCGCCGCAGCCAGGGTCAACGCCCACCGATCCACCGACACCGCGCGCCGCACAGGGACCGCGGCCACCTCGACACCCACCCCGGCCGGAGCCGCCCGCTGCGCCGCCGACAGGTTTGCGCCGCTGCGCCGTTGCCGTTCCAGCCATGCCCCGACGTCCTCGCCGCCGACGGTGCGTCCGGGCACGAGTTCGTCGAGGCTTCCCCCGCCTCGGCGTGCAGTCGCACCGTCGATCCCGCTCGGGCCTGCTGTGTTCGGGTCGTCCCATGCCGCGTCGTCGGCGAGGATCGGAGGCCGTTCGGCCTCGCCCTCCCCGGGGCGTTCGCTGAAAGTGCTGCCGGCGGGTGGTCCGCACACGCGTCGGATCGCGGTCAGGTCGCAGCCCGTACACCCTCGTGTCGTGTCGTGTCCCCGGGCGACGGGGCACGGCCCGCGGAGTCTGGAGGGGAACTCTTGTCGGAAATCGTGCACGCGCAGGGGGCGGTACGCGGTACTGTTCAATGCGTGGGCACGTCTGATCTGCCCACCTCGCCGGGCAAGGCCGCGTCGCCTATGCGATGGCGTACGCGATATCGGTGGGTCGCGACGCCCGCTGTTTGCGGGCCGCGCTCCGACAGACGAAAACGGCCCCGGGCCTGCGGTCGCTGTCACCCGGCTCGGTACACGACGAACCGTCCCGCTCTTGAACGCGGCGCCGGCGATTGCCGGGCGGACACCACTGGTGAGTATCCACCGCGCGACCCTCGGCCGGTCGCACCCCACCGGGGCCCTCGCATGAGGCTCACGCGCCCATGGCCGCTCGTGCGACGCGCACCCTCGTTCCGTTGCTCCGCCCACGATGGACATGGCCCGAATACAGGGCCCTCCCAGTTTCCCCGACCGACAGGAACCGCACGTGCAGCCACAACACACCGCCCCCGGAGGCAATAGCCCCGTCTGCCGTCCGAGCCCTCCGCTCGTCACGTTCTCCGCTCCCGTATTCGACGACCCGCCCGACGACGCCACCCGCTCCACCACGCGCCGGCGCCGTCCCGCTCCGCGCCCGATGAGCCCTCCATCGTCCGGCATCGGTGCCCGGCCGGGACCCGAGGCGAAGCTGCCACCGATGACCTCGGTGGTGGCAGCCGTCCGCGCCGGGTGCGCCGCGGTGTTCATGCCTCGACACCCGGCCGAGGACGGCGGGCACATGGTGTTGTATCGGCCCGACGGGGCCCCGATGCCGCCTGCGCCCGCCGAAGCGGACCCGATCGTGACGGACCTCGTCCTGGAGCCCTCGGTCGCCGCCGTGACCGGAGTGCGCCGCGTGAGCGTCGGCGCCTGGGCGGTGCCGCTTCCGTACGCCGTACCGGCGCTCCTCGCCCCCCACGACTGCCACACCCACCCTGCGGCTCGCGCCTGGGCCGACATTGCGCGCTGGGGACTGGAAATGATCGCCGCCCGCCGCGTACGCCTCGCAACGACCGACACCGGATCGACCACGTGGCGGTTTACTCCGCCCAGCGACGCACAGGCCACGCAACTGCGTTCCCTGGCAGCCGCGTTGCCCCCACACGGACACTGCCGGTTCTTGGGCGACATGCCGCTGCGGATCGATTCGCCGACGACCGTCACCCACGCCTTCCTCGACGCTCTCGCCGCCACGCACATGCGCACGCCCGGCGCCCGACACGTCCTGGGCGAGAGTGCGTTCACCACCGCCACCGCCGATGTGAACCCGCGCGTCCAGGCATGGATCGACGACCTCGAAGTGGGACACGACCCGCTCCCGGAACCACACCTGACCCTGCGGGTCGGTCGGCCACGCACAGGAAGCGAGGGTTTCGACGTCGTCCCCGTGGCGGTGCACCTCACCGGACCCGACGACATGGCCGTCACGTTCGACCGACTGGACTCCGACGGTCGGCGACGCGCACGTCGGGCACTGCGCCGCGCCGCTCGCGCATGGGCGCCGCTGGGGCCCTTGGCGGCCCGTCCGAACCCGTGCGAGACCGTGTTGCGCGACACCGAGGCCCTGGAGTTGAGATACGCCGGCGGCGCCGCGTTGACGGCCGCCGGCGTCAGTGTCGTCTGGCCACCCGGAACGGTCCACACGCTCGACCCCGGGACCGTGATCGGAACCCGATCCGGCTCACCCGCGCCCGCAGTACGTTTCGCACTCTCGGACGTCCTGGACTTCCGCTGGCGTTACACGCTCGAGGGCGTGGCCCTGACACCCGAGGACATGGACGTCCTCGCCACGGCCACCCGACCGCTGGTACGTCTGCGCGACGACACGTGGGTCCTGATGGACGAGATGACGGCCGAACGCGCCCGCCGGCCCGCTCTCGCACCCATGAGCGCCACCGAGGCGCTCGCCGCCGCCCTGTCGGGCACCGTCACGATCGACGGCCGCACCATGCCGTGCGCCACGGCCGACGGTTTTCGCACGCTCGTCGACGGTCTGCGTGAGCCTTCCGCCGGTGCGGTTCCCTCTCCGGCGGGGTTGCGCGCGTGTCTGCGGGAGTACCAGCAACGCGGCCTGGCGTGGCTCGCGCGGCTCACCGACCTGGGTATGGGCGCCCTGCTGGCCGACGACATGGGCCTGGGCAAGACCGTGACCGCGATCGCCCTGCACCTGTACCGACAGGAACGCGACCCCGGAGCGCCCACGCTCGTGGTGTGTCCGACCTCCCTCCTCACGAACTGGACCCGCGAGATCAACCGGTTCGCGCCCGGAACCGCCGTACACCGCTACCACGGCCCCGACCGTTCCCTCGAGGACGTTCCCCCCGCGGCGATCGTCGTCACCACGTACGGAGTACTCGCCCGCGACCACGCCGCCCTGGCGGCACGCGCATGGGACCTGATCGTCGCCGACGAGGCCCAAACGGTGAAGAACCCGACCTCCATCGCGGCCCGGCGGCTGCGTGAGATCCACGCGGGCGCCGCAGTGGCCGTCACCGGCACACCCGTGGAGAACAACCTTTCGGAGCTGTGGGCCATCCTGGACTGGGTGAACCCCGGCCTGTTCGGTGAACTCCCCGAATTCCGCGCGCGGTACGCCCGCGCGGCCGAACGCGACACCGACCCCGACGGCGAAGCCGTCGCACGAGTGAACCACCTCGTGGGACCGGTCATCCTGCGCCGCCGCAAAAGCGACCCGGATATCGCACCCGAACTCCCCGACAAGGTCGTCGTGCGGCGCGTCGTGCAACCGGCCCGGGAACAGGTCGTGCTCTACGAAGCGTTGGCCCGCGAGACCATGGACCGCATCCGCGAGAACACCGGCCTCTCCCGACACGGCCTGGTGCTGAAACTCATCACCGGACTGCGTCAGATCTGCAACCACCCCGCCCGGTTCCTCAAGGAACCGATGCCCGACACATGGGACGCGGATGCTGCGACGCAACGCTCCGCGAAACTCGCCGCGCTGGACGACATCCTTGCGGTGGTCCGCGAACGCCGGGAAGCGGCCATCGTGTTCACGTCCTACGTGGCCACGGGACACATGCTCCGAGCGCACCTGCACGCACGCGGCCTCCAGACACGATTCCTCCACGGACACACCCCGCAAACACAGCGGCAGGACATGGTCGACGCGTTCCAACGCGGCGACGTACCCGTCCTCGTGCTGTCCGTCAAAGCCGCCGGTGTCGGCCTCAACCTCACCCGCGCCGAACACGTCGTCCACTACGACCGCCAGTGGAACCCCGCGGTCGAAGCCCAGGCCACCGACCGTGCCCACCGGATCGGCCAACACCGCGTCGTGCACGTGCACCACCTGATCACCGAAGGCACCGTCGAGGACCGCATCGACACACTCCTCACCCGCAAGGCAAACCTCGCGGAAGCGATCCTGTCCACAGGCGAGACCGGACTCGCGGAGATCTCGGACGCGGACCTGACCGAACTGGTTACGCTCGGCCGATAGGCGAGCGGACCCCGACCCGCACACCACCGGAACCGACACACGAGCCGGCCGGGCCGGCATGCCGACAACCGTGACGGACGAGCCCCCACCGCCCGGCACATCACTGGCTGCACGGGACGCCACCTCCAGGGCCGGCACCCCGAGAACGGACACCGGAAACGTCGGCCGAAACCCGGTCAGAGCACATCCACCCGCGCCGACAGACGACCTTGTCCCTCCACACGAAGGCGAACCCCGTGACACGCGCGTCCCACCGCGCGGTCACCACCCGGACCGGTACACCCCACCGGAGCGAAAGCCACCCGACGTCCCACCACGAACCCTGTCCCTCGGAGCGCCCGTGAGCAACACAAGCCGAGACACATCCGAACCCACCCCGTGGGCCCGCGCCTGGGCACGAGCCCTGACCGCCACCACCACGTACCCCGAACACCTCGAACCCGGCGGCACAATACAGACGTTGAGGTTCATCGCCGGCCGTGTGACCGCCCGGGTCGACCACGCGGGCCGACGGCACCGCACCGCGATCCACGTCCGTACTCTCACCACCGAACAGTGGCAAACCGTCGCGGCGGCCCTGAACACACAGCCGGAACTCGTACGCGCGGTCCGCAGCGGCTCCCTGCCCGCCGAGATGACCGACCCGGCCCGCACAGGTCTGCCCATTCCGCCCCCCGCTCAGGCACTGTCCTTCAGCTGCACATGCGGTGACGCGACCCCTTGCGCGCACACGACGGCCCTCGCCCACGCCGTGACCCAACGGCTGCGGGCCCATCCCGCGCTCGTACTCACCCTCCGCGGCGCCGGCATGCGTCGCCTGGCCGAACTCCTGCCCACCCCGCCCGGCAGCCACCTCGAACCACCGGACCCCGCCCGCGACGACCACGTCGAGACCCGCGCCGACGACGCCTACGACCGCTGGCGCGCTCGCCTCGCGCACACCACCCACCCGCCGCCGGAAGCGCCCCCCACCGCAGGGCCGAGCTGGGTACCCGAGGACCTTCCGGACCCGGATCGCCAGGCACTGGAACTCTTGATCGCCGACGCGTCACGCCGGGCCGCGCTCCTCCTCATGGACGCGAACATGGGCCCGTGCGGAGCCGCATGGGAAGCCGACGCCGTCGTCGACGCGGTACGCATGCTCTGCGACCCCGCAGGGCTCCCTCGCCTGCCCGAGGTCGCGACCCGCACCGGGATATCCGAGAACGAACTCCACCGTCTGATTCTGGCTCATCGTCTCGGCGGTCCGGCGGCCGTACACACCGCCGTGTACCGAACCCACCCGGCCCCCACGACGTTGGCGGCCGCCGTCAAGATGCTGGAAAACAGCCGGACCGGCGTACGCGGTCCTTTGGCAACGCAGGCGAACCGCATCACGGACACAGAAGGCGGCGTGCAGATTCGGTGTGGCCCCGACGAACGCTGGTATCCGTACACGACCGTGCAAGGCGAATGGATCGCGGCCGGTGGGCACGACGCCGACCCGCGCGCGGCGTTCCGGGCCGCGCGGGCCGCGCGTCTCGAGCGGTCCCGCACCCGCGCGCTCGGGCCTGGAACCGACGAGACATGCAGGCCTGTCCCACCGTCGCAGCGCACGACGCGGCGGCAAGTCCGGCCGGCCCCAACAGGTTGACACGTTCCACGTACGGGGACCAAAGCGCGGTGCGACACCCTGCCCGAAGTGCCGCGCCGCGCCGGAGACCGGATGTGTGACCCCGCGAGGCATGCCGGCCTGCGCGACGCACACCGCGCCCGGCCGCGGTGATCGGACGCCGAGCCTCGTGCGCGAAGTTCCTCGCCTCCGGCAGGCAGGCCGGGGGATGAACGGGAGCTCTGGCGGCCGGCCACCGTCCCGGCGGATCCCGACGATCCGAACGGGCCTGGGCGGTCGTCGGGTTGCCACTGACCGCAGGAAGCCCACCGCGATGCGCCAACTCCACACCCGGCTTCTCCCGACGCTCACCGCACCCACGATCGTCATCACCGAGGGCCGCACGACATTGCCGTCCTGAGCAAGGCCGACCGCCGGTGATCCGACCCGGAGGGGCAACCAAGTCGGGTGAGGCATTCGTCGAGGAGCCTCACGCTCGGGACCGATCGACATCCGTCGAACTCCCACGCTCGACGCGCGACCGTGCCCATGTACCGATCGCGTTGCCGGCAGGCGCCCTGCTCTCGGCTCAGCCGGCCATCGCGGCCTTCCCACGCGTGGTACGGGGCGCCGTCGTCGACGTGCGGGATCCAGCCGTCGGCGGCGTATCCGCGCAGGAGTGCGACGATCCGGGGGGTCGTCGGGCGCGATGGACCCGACCCCGAGGGGGCTGTGCAGCACCAGGATCGCGATCGGTTCCCGATCCGCGACCAGCGCGCGGTCCTGCCGTCCCGGACGGGGCGCAGATGGCGCTCGACGTTCGGTGAGGGTGCGCCGCCGGGCCCAACCATTGCCTCCGTGGAATACCGCTCGGCTGGAGCCACGGTGTGCCTTCCGCCGTGGGGCGGCCACCCTCACCGACCTTGTACATATCGCGCGGCGCCGCTTCCCCCACACGGGAACGGCGCCGTTTCGATCCCACTCCCTGTGTGCGAGCGGTCAGGACGGTTGCGAGACCTGGCGAACTATGCGGTAGTACGTGCCTTTGGCCAGATGCGCGTGGTTGGGGACGACGATCGTCCGGCCGATGCCGTCGCGGAGCTTGCAGTGCGTGGCCACGTGAGGTGACCCGAGTTTTGTAGAGTCCGTTTGCGGTTGTTCACGCGGACTGCGTGGTTTGCTCCTGGTCGGCCCAGTGTTGCTGCTCGTACTCGATCGGTGGCATGTAGTCGAGTGCGGAGTGCAGACGTTCGTCG